>NZ_JBEYRK010000024.1:0-124503 GCF_040704065.1 Streptomyces sp. NPDC047869 | reverse complement strand
GTCCTCCAGGGTGCCCAGGTCGGGGTGGACCGCGTCGTGACCGCCCTCGGGCGAGCCGATCGCCCACGGCACCCCGACGTCCTCGGGGCCGGCGGTGAGCGTGTTGTTGCGGCCCTTGCGGAACGTCGTGCCGATCGGATGGATCGGCGGCAGGTAGACGACGTCGAAGCCCATCTCCGCGATCGCCGCCAGACGCCGCTCGGCGCTGCGGAACGTGCCGTGCGGCCGCTGTGCGGTGCCCTCGGAGCGGGGGAAGAACTCGTACCACGAGCCGTACAGCGCCCGCTCCCGCTCCACCAGCAACGGCATCGCCTCGGACGCGGTCACCAACTCCCGCAACGGATAACGGGACAGCACCCCCTCCACCTCCGGAGACAGAGCCGCCGCCAGCCGCCAGGCGGCCGGACGGCCCTCGTCCCGGAGCGCCGCGGCGGCCTCCAGAACGGTCTCGCGCCGTTCCTCCGGCACTCCGGCGGCCGCCCGTTCGTACAGCTGTGCGCCCTCGGTGAGGACCAGGTCGGTGTCGATGCCCGCCGGGATCTTGATCCGTGCGTGGTGCCGCCAGGTGCCGACCGGGTCCGACCAGGCCTCCACCGTGTAAGTCCAGTGGCCGGGCTCGCCCGGCGTGACGGTGGCGCCCCAGCGGTCGGTGCCCGGGGCGAGTTCGCGCATCGGGGTCCAGGGGCCGGGCCGGCCCTCCGGATCGCGTAGCACGACGTTCGCGGCGACCGCGTCGTGTCCCTCGCGGAACACGGTGGCCGACACTTCGAACGCCTCGCCGGTCACGGCCTTGGCGGGCCGGCGCCCGTGCTGGACCACGGGGCGCACGTCGAGGACGGGGATGCGCCCGACGGCCGTGGACCCGGCCGGGGCGGGGCGCTGCTGGGGCGGGCCGGGATCGTGGAGGTTCTCCGCCGGCTTCCCGGCCTTGCTGCCCGAGGTCTTCTTGCCGGCTGTCCTGCTGGTCGGTGGTGACGACGAGTGGTGCGTGGCGGGCATGACCGCTCCTGTCCGCGTCAACGTGGGTGTGGGCGGATGAATATGGGGAGGTGGGTCCTGCGTTCGTGCTGTGGTGTCGCTGTGGGGCGTACCGGGGGAGCCTTCCCATCCGTATCGGGTGGGCAATCCGGCACTTTGTTAACTACTCGCGCGTATGTCTACGTTCAAGACCGGCCCTCTTTTCCGGGTGCCCGCCGACCGCGGCTCCACGCCCCCGGCACCCCCGCCCCGTGACCCCGGCGCGCCCCGACACCCGTCCCGGTACGTCCCCACCGACCCCCCGGTAACCACTACCGTCGACAGGGACGACGAGACGTACAGCGCCGTGCGTCTCACACCACGCAACGCGTCCGAGGTGAGATGTGAAGGCGATCCGTCGGTTCACCGTCCGTCCCGTTCTCCCCGAACCCCTCCGGCCGCTGAGCGACCTGGCGCGCAATCTGCGCTGGTCCTGGCATGCGGAAACGCGCGACCTGTTCCAGTCCGTCGACCCCGAGCGGTGGGCGTCGGCCAAGGGTGACCCGGTGCGCCTCCTGGGCGGAGTGCGCCCGGCCCGGCTGGCCGAGCTGGCCGGCGACCGGCGCTTCCTGCGCCGGCTGACCGCGGTCGTGGACGACCTCGGCGACTACATGGCCGGTGACCGCTGGTACCAGCACCAGGGCGACGGACTGCCCGCCGCGGTCGCCTACTTCTCCCCGGAGTTCGGCATCACGGCCGCGCTGCCCCAGTACTCCGGTGGCCTCGGCATCCTCGCCGGCGACCATCTCAAGGCGGCCAGCGACCTCGGGGTGCCGCTGATCGGGGTGGGGCTGCTCTACCGGCACGGCTACTTCCGCCAGAGCCTGTCCCGGGACGGCTGGCAGCAGGAGCACTACCCGGTGCTCGACCCGCACGAGCTGCCCGTCACCCAGTTGAAGGAGGCCGACGGCACCCCGGCCCAGGTCTCGCTCGCGCTGCCCGGGGGCAGGGCGCTGCACGCCCGGATCTGGCTGGCGCAGGTCGGCAGGGTGCCGCTGCTGATGCTCGACTCGGACGTGGAGGAGAACGACCTCGGCGAACGCGGGGTGACCGACCGGTTGTACGGCGGCGGCAGCGAGCACCGGCTGCTGCAGGAGATGCTTCTGGGCATAGGAGGTGTCCGGGCCGTGCGCACCTACTGCCGGCTCACCGGCCACCCGGAGCCCGAGGTGTTCCACACCAACGAGGGGCACGCGGGTTTCCTCGGTCTCGAGCGGATCGCCGAACTGTGCGCGCGGGGACTCGATTTCGACGCGGCGCTGGAGGCCGTGCGGGGCGGCACCGTGTTCACCACGCACACCCCGGTCCCGGCCGGGATCGACCGGTTCGACCGGGAGCTGGTCGCCCGGCACTTCGGCCCGGACTCCGAACTCCCGGGCATCGACGTGCAGCGGATCCTGGCCCTGGGCATGGAGACCTACCCGGGCGGCGAGCCGAACCTGTTCAACATGGCCGTCATGGGGCTCCGGCTGGCCCAGCGGGCCAACGGGGTGTCCCTGCTGCACGGGCAGGTCAGCCGGGAGATGTTCGCGGGCCTGTGGCCGGGGTTCGACGCCGAGGAGGTACCGATCACCTCGGTGACCAACGGGGTGCACGCCCCGACCTGGGTGGCCCCGGAGGTGCTCCGGCTCGGCGCCCGGCAGATCGGCTCCCAGCGGGCCGAGGACGCGCTGACCGTCGGCGGCTCCGAGCGCTGGGACTCGGTGGCGGACATCGCGGACCAGGACGTCTGGGAGCTGCGCCGCACCCTGCGCGAACAGCTCGTGACCGAGGTGCGGGAGCGGCTGCGCGCGTCCTGGCGGCAGCGTGGCGCCGGGGACGCGGAACTGGGCTGGATCGACGGCGTCCTCGATCCCGACGTCCTCACCATCGGGTTCGCCCGGCGCGTCCCGTCGTACAAGCGCCTGACCCTCATGCTGCGCGACCGCGACCGGCTGATGGAACTGCTGCTGCACCCGGAGCGGCCGATCCAGATCGTCGTCGCGGGCAAGGCGCACCCGGCGGACGACGGCGGCAAGCGGCTGGTGCAGGAGCTGGTGCGGTTCGCCGACGACCCGCGCGTGCGCCACCGCCTCGTATTCCTGCCCGACTACGGCATGGCGATGGCGCAGAAGCTCTACCCGGGCTGCGACGTCTGGCTGAACAACCCGCTGCGCCCGCTGGAGGCCTGCGGCACCTCCGGGATGAAGGCGGCGCTCAACGGGTGCCTCAACCTGTCCGTACTGGACGGCTGGTGGGACGAGTGGTTCCAGCCGGACTTCGGCTGGGCCGTCCCGACGGCGGACGGCGCCGGCACCGACCCCGACCGCCGTGACGACATCGAGGCCGCCGCCCTCTACGACCTGCTGGAACAGCGGGTGACCCCGCGCTTCTACGAGCGCGGCCGGGGCGGACTGCCCGACCGCTGGATCGAGATGGTCCGCCGCACCCTCGGCCGGCTCGGCCCGAAGGTGCTGGCGGGCCGCATGGTCCGCGAGTACGTCGACCGTCTGTACGCCCCCGCCGCCCAGTCGCACCGCGCGCTGACCCCGGACACGGCCCGTGAACTGGCCGCGTGGAAGGCCAGGGTGCGGGCCGCCTGGCCAGGGGTGAGCGTCGACCACGTGGAGACGACGGCCACGACGGCCACCGCGGAACTTGGCACGACCGTGGGGCTGCGGGTACGGGTGGGACTGGGCGAGCTGGAGCCGGACGACGTGGAGGTGCAGGCGGTCTCGGGCCGGGTGGACGCGGAGGACCGCATCACCGAGGCCACGGCGGTGCCGCTGAAGCCGACCGGCAGCCCCGACCTGGAGGGCCGCCGCCTCTACGAGGGCCCGCTCTCCCTGGACCGCACCGGCCCCTACGGCTACACCGTGCGCATCCTCCCGGCCCACCGTCTCCTCACCTCGGCGGCTGAACTGGGCCTGGTGACGGTGCCCTCGCAGGACACGGCGGAGGGAGCGGGGGTGCTGCTGCGCTGATGGCGCGCGGGTCCGGCGGGCGGCGCGTCGCTCAGGCCTCGTCGTACTCGGCGCACAGGCGCTTCAGGACGGTGCCGCAGCGGCGGGCGTAGGCCTGCTGCAAGCCCCGGGTTGCGGGGCCGCCGGCGCGGGCGTACCACTTCTGCGGTCGGCTGAAGGCGGCGACGGTCAGCCAGACCGTGCCGTCACCCGTACGGTCGACCACGAAGGCCTCCTCACCGCATTCGGGGTGGCCTTCGAGGGTGCCGTAGGCCCAGCCCGCGCGCCGGGGGTCCTCGGCGGTCCAGACGACACGGCAGGGGGCTTTGATGACGCCGGCCAGGGTGACCGTGACGTCCACACCGGGGGCGGCGCGGTCGGCGCCGGCGTCGATGCCCACGCCCATGGCGCGGTGCATCTCCCAGGTGAGGACCGCCTCGGCGGCCCGACTGAAGACGGCCGTTCCCTCGCCGAGGCGGGTGCGGACGAGCATCGGGTGGAAACCGGGCGGGCAGACGGTCAGGTCGTCGCGTGTCGCACCGACCGGCTCGTAGGTGAAGGGCGCCTGGGGCATGGGTCAAAAGGGTAGGGCGGTACCCGGGACGACTTCCGACCGGGTACCGCCCAGCTTCACCGGGCCGTCGTCACTTGACGTTGACGGCCGTCCAGGCGGCCGCGACCGTCTTGTACTCGGTGCTGGAGGCGCCGTACAGGGCCGACGCCGCGCTCAGGGTCGCCTTGCGGGCGCCCTTGTAGTCGGTGGTCGACGTCATGTACTCGGTGAGCGCCTTGTACCAGACCTTCAGCGCCTTGTCCCGGCCTATGCCGGTGACCTTGGAGCCGTCGGACGTCGGCGAGTCGTACTTGACGCCGTCGATCGTCTTCGCGCCGCTGCCCTCGGAGAGCAGGTAGAAGAAGTGGTTCGCCACGCCCGAGGACTCGTGCACGTCCTTGTCGCCGACGCCGGCCGACCAGTAGTCGGCGGAGCCGCCGTCCTTGCTGGGCTCGTCCATGTAGCGCAGCGGGGTGCCGTCGCCGTTGATGTCGATCTTCTCACCGATGAGGTAGTCGCCCTTGTCGGTGGCGTTCTTGGCGTAGAACTCCACGCCGGTGCCGAAGATGTCGCTGGTGGCCTCGTTGAGGCCGCCGGACTCGCCGCTGTACTCGAGGCCGGCGGTGTTGGAGGTGACGCCGTGGCTCATCTCGTGGCCGGCCACGTCCAGCGCGGTCAGCGGGTGGTTGTCGCCCTCGCCGTCGCCGTAGGTCATGCAGAAGCAGCTGTCGTCCCAGAAGGCGTTGACGTAGTTGCTGCCGTAGTGGACGCGGGAGTACGCGGCCTTGCCGTCGTTCTTGATGCCGCTGCGCCCGAAGGTGTTCTTGTAGAAGTCCCAGGTGACCTGGGCGCCGTAGGCCGCGTCGGCGGCGGCCGTCTGGTCGGTGGGCGAGGAAGAGGCGCTGCCCGTGCCCCACACGTCGTCCGCGTCGGTGAACAGCGTGCCCTTGCCGCTGGTCTTGCGGGCCAGGTTGGTCGTCTGGTGGCCGCCGCGCGAGGCGTCCTTGAGCTGGTACTTGGAACCGGACTTGCCGGTGCCGAGCGTCACCGTGCCCGAGTACTGGGTCTTGCCGGACCCCGTCTCGACGGCCTGGTGCTCGTACAGCTTCTTGCCGGTGTTGGCGTCGGTGACGACGTGCAGCTCGTTAGGGGTGCCGTCGTCCTGGAGGCCGCCGACGACCGCCTCGTAGGCGAGGACCGGCTTGCCCTCGGCCGCCCAGATCACCTTGCGCGGTGCCGTGTCGGCGGCCGTCTTCTCCGATCCGGCCGACCTGGCGGCGGTCAGCGCCTGCGACTCGGCCTTGCCGGTGGCGATCTTCGGCGTGAGCGAGGCGACCTCGATGGCGGCCTTGGTGTTCTCGGTGACGCCCTCGGCCTTGCCGGACCTGGCGGTGTGGACGATGAGGTCGCCGCCGAGGACGGGCAGTCCGCCGTAGGTGCGCTCGTAGCGGGTGTGCACCGTGCCGTCGGCGTCCTTGACGACGTCCTTGACGACCAGCTTCTCCTTGGCGCCGAGGTCCATCTCCCGCGCGGTGTCGGCGGCGCCGGCCTGGGCCTGCTGGATCAGCGTGGTGCGCGCCGCGGCGGAGAGCTGGACCGGGGCGGCCGACAGGGCGCCGGCGGTGGTGGTGGACCCGTGCGGGGTGTCGGCGTTGGCGTTGAGGGCCACACCGGTGCTGATCAGGGCGCCGGCCGCCACCGCGGTGGCGATGGCCAGCTTGGTGCGCTTTTGGCGCGCGTGAACGGGGCTCACTGAAGCTCCTTGTTCGTGGGGGGTCTCCGGCCGGCGTGGGGGCCGACAGGAGTGTTGTGCTGTGAAGGTGCTGTGGTGCCGCGGCGGTGGGGACAGCCTGACGTGGAGAGCGCGTACATGTCATGCCCCCGAGTGATGTTGGCCGGAAAACTGCTGTCCGGTAACGGCCTCGGAAATGCGTACGGGCACGGCCCGGAGGTGTGAACCCCCGGGCCGTGCCCGTTGTGCGGCGCCGAAACGTCCGGCTCGGTGAACGTCGGCTTCCGGCCAGGGAGTCGGGGCAAAAGGGGAGGGCGGTACCGGGGCATCCGCCCCGGTACCGCCCTCGTCCGGTTCTGCTGCGACTAGTTGACGTTGACCGCCGCCCAGGCCGCGGCCACCGTCTTGTACTCGGTGCTGGTGGAGCCGTACAGGGCCGACGCCGCGTTCAGGGTCGCCGTGCGGGCGCCCGAGTACTTCGTCGTCGAGGTCATGTACGTGGTGAGCGCCTTGTACCAGATCTGCAGCGCCTTGGCGCGGCCGATGCCGGTCACTGTGGAGCCGTTGTAGGTGGGCGAGTTGTACGTCACGCCGTTGATCGTCTTCGAGCCGCTGCCCTCGGACAGCAGGTAGAAGAAGTGGTTCGCGACACCGGACGAGTAGTGCACGTCCTTGTTGCCCACGGTGGAGGACCAGTAGTCGGCGGAGCCGCCGTCCTTGCTGGGCTTGTCCATGTAGCGCAGCGGGGTGCCGTTGCCGTTGATGTTGATCTTCTCGCCGATGAGGTAGTCACCGGCGTCCGAGCTGTTGGCCGCGTAGAACTCCACGCCGGTGCCGAAGATGTCGGAGGTGGCCTCGTTCAGGCCGCCGGACTCGCCGCTGTAGTTGAGGCCGGCGGTGTTCGAGGTGACGCCGTGGCTCATCTCGTGGCCGGCCACGTCCAGCGAGGTCAGCGGGTGGGTGTTGCCGCTGCCGTCGCCGTAGGTCATGCAGAAGCAGCTGTCGTCCCAGAACGCGTTGACGTAGGCGCTGCTGTAGTGGACGCGGGAGTAGGCGCCGACACCGTTGTTCTTGATGCCGTTGCGGCCGAAGGTGGACTTGTAGAAGTCCCAGGTCTCCTGCGCGCCGTAGGCGGCGTCCGCGGCGGCCGTCTGGTCCGTCGAGGAGCTGGAGGCCGCGCCGGTGCCCCAGACGTTGTCGGCGTCGGTGAACAGGGTGCCGGTGCCGGAGGTGCCGCGGGCCAGGTTGTACGTCTTGTGGCCGCCGCGCGAGGTGTCGTACAGCTGGTACGTCGAGCCCGACAGGTTGGTGTTGAGGCTGACGGTGCCGGAGTACAGGGTCTTGCCGGTGCCGGTCGCGTTCTCGATGCCCTGGTACTCGTAGAGCTTCTTGCCCGTGGCCGCGTCGGTGATGACGTGGAGCTGGTTCGGGGTGCCGTCCTCCTG
This sequence comes from Streptomyces sp. NPDC047869, assembly GCF_040704065.1. Taxonomy (NCBI): domain Bacteria; kingdom Bacillati; phylum Actinomycetota; class Actinomycetes; order Kitasatosporales; family Streptomycetaceae; genus Streptomyces; species Streptomyces sp. NPDC047869. The sequence continues at coordinate 116,814 of NZ_JBEYRK010000024.1, read as the reverse complement.
GAAGCCGCCGACGACCGTCTCGTAGGCGAGGACGGGCTTGCCGGAGCCGGCCCAGATCACCTTGCGCGCGCCGTCCGCCGTGGTCTTGGCGGAGCCCAGCGTTCTGGCGGCGCCCACGGCCTGCTTCTCCGCCTTGGCGGCGGTGATCTGCGGCTTGAGCGAGGCCACCTTCACGGCCGACTTGTTGGCCTTGGTGACGCCCTCGGCCTTGCCGGACTTGGCGGTGTGGACGATGAGGTCGCCGCCGAGGACGGGCAGTCCGCCGTAGGTGCGCTCGTAGCGGGTGTGCAGGGTGCCGTCGGCGTCCTTGACGACGTCCTTGACGACCAGCTTCTCCTTGGCGCCGAGGCCTATCTCCCGCGCGGTGTCGGCGGCGCCGGCCTGGGCCTGCTGGATCAGCGTGGTGCGCGCCGCGGCGGAGAGCTGGGTCGGGGCGGCCGCAAGCGGCTTGGCGGCGGCCTCGGCCGCGTTCTGGGCGCTGGCACTGGTGGTCAGACCAGTGGAAAGCAGGGCTCCGGCGGCGACAGCGGTGGCGACGGCCAGAGTGGTGCGCTTGCGACGCGCGTAGAGGGGGCTCACAGAAGCTCCTTCTCGTGGGGGAGTCCGGTCAGCGTGGGGTCACTGTCCGGAGGTGTGATGGGAAGTTGCTGTGCTGTTGCTGCGGCGGTGAGGGAAGAGTGGCATCAGGGACGCGTACATGTCATGACCCCGATGTGATGTTGGCTCAAATCCGTCTGTCCGATAATCGTTTCAGCTATGTAAACGGGCGCCGCCCGAGGGTGCGAACCCCCGGACGGCGCCCTGTTTCCCGGCTCGTGGCGAGCGGTTTACGGGAAGGTCAGCTTCCAGCTGTTGATCTTGCCCGTGTCATATGTGGCTTGATCCTGAACCTTCAACTTCCAGGTCCCGTTGGCCGATTCGGAGGAGGCGTTGACCGTGTAGGTCGCCTGGACGTTGTCCGCCGAGTCGGAGGAGGAGAAGTTCTTCAGGCGGTACGAGGTGCCCGACGGGCCGACCAGGTCGATCACCAGGTCGCCGCGCCAGGTGTGCGTGATGTCCACGCTCACCTGGAGGTTGCTCGGCGCGTTTCCGCTCCTGCCGGAGACGGTGATGTTCGAGGTGACCGCGGCACCGTGGTCCGGGATCGACACCGGAGTGGTGTTCTCGTACGAGGTGCCGCCGCCCCCGCCGCCACCGGAGCGTGCACCGACCGCCACGCCCGCCCAGGCGTCCTGCACGGCCTTGTACTCGGCGCTGGTGGTGCCGTACAGCTCGCCGGCCGCCGCGAGCGTGCCGGTGCGCGCCCCCGCGTAGTTGGTGGTGGAGGTCCACTTGGTGGTCAGCGCCCGGTACCAGATCTGCAGCGCCTTGTCCCGGCCGATGCCGGTGACCGGAAGGCCGTCCGCCGTCGGCGAGTTGTAGCTGACGCCGTTGATGACCTTGGCGCCGCTGCCCTCGCTCAGCAGGTAGAAGAAGTGGTTGGCCGGGCCGGACGAGTAGTGGACGTCGACGCCGCCGATCCCCGAGTACCAGCTGTCCTTGGACGCGCCGTCCTTGCTGGGCTTGTCCATGTAGCGCAGCGGGGTGCCGTCGCCGTTGATGTCGATCTTCTCGCCGATGAGGTAGTCGCCGACGTCGGAGGAGTTGTTGGCGAAGAACTCCACGCCGGTGCCCATGATGTCGCTGGTGGCCTCGTTCAGGCCGCCGGACTCACCGCTGTAGTTCAGGTTCGCGGTGTTGGAGGTGACGCCGTGGCTCATCTCGTGCCCGGCGACGTCGAGGGCGGTCAGCGGGTCGGCGTTGCCGGAGCCGTCGCCGTAGGTCATGCAGAAGCAGCTGTCGTCCCAGAAGGCGTTCACGTACGAGTTGCCGTAGTGGACGCGGGAGTAGGCGCCGACGCCGTTGTTCTTGATGCCGCTGCGGTTGAAGGTGCTCTTGTAGAAGTCCCAGGTGACCGCGGCGCCGTAGTGGGCGTCCGCGCCCGCGGTGGCGGCGTTGGACGTGGTGCCGTTGCCCCAGGTGTCGTTGGTCTGGGAGAACAGCGTGCCGGTGCCCGAGCTGCCGTGGTTCAGGTTGTACGTCTTGTGGCCGCCGCGTGCCCCGTCGGTCAGCGTGTAGTTCGAGCCCGACTGGGTCGTGGTCAGCGTGACCTGGCCGCTGTACTGGGTGTTGCCGATGCCGTTCTTGATCCCCTGGTACTCGAACAGCTTCTTGCCCGTGGCCGCGTCGGTGACGACGTGGAGCTGGTTCGGGGTGCCGTCGTCCTGGAGCCCGCCGACGACCGTCTCGTAGGCGAGGACGGGCTTGCCGGAGCCGGCCCAGACGACCTTCCGCACGCTGTCCGCCGCCGACCGGGTGCCGCCGAGGCTCCTGGCCCGCTGGACGGCCTGCTTCTCGGCCGCGGCCTTCGACACGGACGGGGTGAGGTCCGCGATCCTCAGTGTGGCCCGGGTGGCCTTGACGACCGACTTCGTGGCACCGGACCCGGCCGTGTCGACGACGAGGTCGCCGCCGAGCACCGGCAGTCCGGCGTAGGTGCGCTCGTAGCGGGTGTGCAGGGTGCCGTCGGCGTCCTTGACGACGTCCTTGACGACCAGCTTCTCCTTGGCGCCCAGGCCGATCGCCCGGGCCGTCGCGGCCCGCTGGGCGTCGGCGTGCCGGATCAGCTCGGTGCGCTGCGACGGCGTGAGCCGGAGGGCCACATGGTCCGGATTGACCTTGCCGGCCCGCGGCTGGGCGGGGGCGGCGGTCGCGGCGCCGGACTGGACGGCCGCGGCGATCAGGGCGGCGACGCCGGCGAGGGCGACGGTGGCGGTGCGGTGGTGCCCGGTGTGGGGGGTGCGTCTGCGAGAGGTGCTGCTCACCACTGACTCCTTCTGCATGACCGCGGGTCGCGCGGCCAGGGGAGACCGGACGGTGGGTTGGGACGTCCGGGCCGAACAGGGCGTTACGCGGAACCACGTGCAGGTGCGCGGCGGGCTCACCCGGTGCGTGCGAAGCTGTGCGTTCGCTGTGGGCCGGCCGTTGTGAAGAGTGACAGGGAATCACCTGACCTGTCAGGACCACGTCACGAACTTGGCCGGAAATCGTACGTAGTCCGGATATTCGTGTTCGATATACGAACCGTTGGCCGCGTGGCGGAACGCGGCCCGGCCGGATCGTGCAGGGACGCGTCCCCGGCCGTGCCGTGCGGGGACGCGGGCCGTGCGGGGACGCGGGCCGTGCGGGGCGCGGCCGTGCAGCCGTACGTACCGTCACGGGCCGCCCGCGTCCCGCCGGATCAGTCCGCCGCGGCGTCCCCGTGCCAGGTCCGCCACAGGGACGCGTACGCACCGTCCGCCCGCACCAGCTCCTCGTGCGTGCCCAGTTCACTGAGCCGGCCGTCCTCCATCACGGCCACCCGGTCCGCGTCGTGCGCGGTGTGAAGGCGGTGGGCGATGGCGATGACCGTACGGGACTCGAGGACCGCGGCCAGGGCGCGTTCGGCGTGGCGGGCGGTGCCGGGATCGAGCAGGGCCGTGGCCTCGTCGAGGATCAGGGTGTGGGGGTCGGCCAGCACCACGCGCGCCAGCGCCAGCTGCTGGGCCCGCGAGCCGTCGGTGGGGTGGCCGTTCGGCCCGAGCACGGTGTCGAGCGAGGCGGGCAGGCCACGCACCCAGTCGTCGGCGCCCACCGCGGTCAGGGCCGCCCACAGCGCGTCGTCCGTGGCGTCCGGTTCGGCGATCAGCAGGTTGTCCCGGACCGTGCCGAGGAACACGTGGTGCTCCTGGGTGACCAGGACGACCTGGCGGCGCAGCAGCTCCGGTTCCAGGGACGCGATGGGCACCCCGCCGACCGTCACCGAGCCGGCTCCGGGGGTGTCGATGCCCGCGAGGAGTCTGCTGAGGGTCGTCTTCCCGGCGCCGGACGGGCCGACCACGGCCAGCCGTTCACCCGGCCGCACCGTCAGGTCCACCCCGCGCAGCACCTCACCGCCCCGCTCGTAGGCGTACCGCACCCCGCGCACGTCGATCCGGTCGTCCCCCGGGGCCGGGCAGGCGGCTCCCGGATCCGTCCGGGGGGCCCGCGCCAGACCCTCCACGCGTGCGAACGAGGCGCCGCTGCTCTGCAGTTGCTCCACCCGCATCAGGATCTGGTCCAGCGGCTCCGTGAACTGCCGCAGATACAGGGCCGCCGCCACCACCGCGCCGACCCCCACCGCCCCGCGCTGGTGCAGCCAGCCGCCGAGCAGCAGCACGCCCACCACGGGGACGGTGTACGTCACCTCGACCGCCGGGAAGAACACGGTCCGCAGGTAGAGGGTGTGGAAGCGGGCCCGGCGGGACCGCTCCAGCGCGTCCCGGCTCGCGGTGATCCGCCGCCCGCGCAGCCGGAACGCCTCGACCGTGCGGGCCCCGGCCGCCGTCGACGCCACGATCTCGGCCACCTCGGAGTTGGCCGCGCCCTCGGCGAGGTAACCGTCCCGGGCCCGGCGCAGATACCAGCGCAGCGCCGGCCAGATGGGCGTCAGGCACACCACGCCGAACAGGCCCAGCAGCGGATCGAGCGCGAACACCGCGCCCAGCACGAACAGCGCCTGCACGGTGCTGACGAGCAGCTCCGGGCCGACGTCCCGCAGGGTGGTGCCGACCGTCGCCACATCGGCCGTGCCACGCGCGGTCAGATCACCCGTGCCGGCCCGCTCCACCGCCGACGCGGGCAGCGCCAGCACCCGGTCGACGTACTCCTCGCGCACCCGGGCCAGCGTCCGCTCCCCGAACCGGTGCCCCACGTACCGCGCCCAGCGCGCCAGCAGCAACTGGGCGAGCGCGCACACCAGGATCAGCAGCGCGGGCCCGTCCACCGCGTCCACCCCGTGCCCCGCCCGGACCTCGTCGATGATCCGCCCGACCAGCCACGGCCCGGCCAGCCCCGCCGCGGCCGCCAGCGCGTTGAGCACCAGCGCGGCGGTGAACGCCCGCCCGTCGGCCCGCACCAGCCGCAGGGTCGCCCGCCGTACCCCGGCCCGGTCCGCGACCGGCAGCAGCCCCTCGCCCGCCGTCACCGTACGGCCTCCTCGGTGTTCTCCGTGCTCTCGGTGTTCTCGACGTCGCGCGCCACCAGCGCCCGGTAGCCCGGCTCCTCGGCCAGCAGCCGCCGGTGCGGGCCGCCGGCCGCCACCTTGCCGTCGGACAGGAACAGCACCGTGTCCGCGCGGTCCAGCACCAGTGGCGAAGTGCTCGTCACCACCGTCGTACGGCCCTCGCGCGCCGTCCGCAGCCGCTGTGCGACGGTGGCCTCCGTGTGCGCGTCCAGCGCCGAGGTCGGCTCCACGGCGAGCAGCACCTCGGCGTCGGCCAGCAGCGCCCGCACCAGCCGGATCCGCTGCCGCTGGCCGCCGGAGAGGCTGCGGCCCTGCCCGGCGACGGCCGAGTCCAGACCGTCCGGCAGCCCCCGTACGACGTCCTCGGCGGCGGCCGCGTACACCGCCCGGCGCAGCGCGGCCTCATCGGCCGGCTCCGCGGTGGCCACCGTCTCCCTGAGCGGCCCGGCGAACAGGTCCGCCTCGTTGTCGGCGACCAGGATCCGGGACCGCACCTCGGCCAGCGGCACCGCGTCCAGTCGGACCCCGCCCCAGGTGGCGTCGGTCGCCCCGTACCGGCCGAGCCGGTCCACCACCGCCGCCGCCTCGGCGGGACGCGCGGCGGCCAGCACGACCAGCCGGCCGGCCGGAACCCGCACCCCGGACGCCGGGTCGTGCAGTTCGGCCGGACCGTCCGGCGCGGGCAGCGAGCCCTCGTCCGGCTCCGGCTCCAGCCGCAGCAGCGCCACCACCCGGCGGGCCGCCACCACACCCCGGTTCAGCTGGTAGGTCAGCTCGATGAAGAACGCCACCGGCACGATCAGCACCGCGACATAGCCGTACACCGACACCAGCTCACCGATGCTGATGCCGCCCTCGGCCGCCTGCCGCGCCGCCAGCCAGGTCACCACCGCCAGGAACAGCGTGGGCACGCCCATGCCCAGCGCCTGCACCCAGCTCGCCACCGCCCCCACCCGGTACCCCTGGGCGCGCAGCCGTTGCGAGTCCCGGCGGAAGGCGTCCGCGAACAGCCCCTTGCCACCGAAGCCGTTGAGGACCCGCAGCCCGCCCGCGAGATCCCCGATACGGGCCGCCAGCACGCCCTGGCGCTCCCGGTACTCGCCCTCCGCGCCCTGCAGCCGCAGTGTCAGCGGCCCGGTGAGCAGCGCGATCACCGGCACCCCGAGCAGCACCACGGCGGCGAGCGGCGCCGAGATGGACAGCAGCACCCCGGCCACCACCACGTAGACCACCAGCGAGCCCACCCCGGGCCCGACCACGGTCAGCGCCTGCGCGATGGTCTGCACGTCACCGACCCCGATGGTGACGACCTCCCCGGCCCCGGCCCGGCGCGGCAGCGCCGCCCCCAGCCGCGCCGCGTGCTCCACGACCAGCTTCACCGTGCGGAAGTTGGCGTCCATCCGCACCCGGGTCATGGTGCGGTGCCGCATGATGCTCACCCAGGAGTTCACCCCGCCGACCACCAGCATCACGCCGGCCCACGCGGCCAGCACCCCGGTCCGGCCGGGCACCAGACCGTCGTCCACCGCCCGCGCCATCAGATACGGCTGCGCGGCCATCAGCACCATCCACACGCTGCCCAGCAGCGCGCCCACCAGCGACCGCACCTGCTGGCGCAGCACCAGCCAGCCCAGGAAGTGCCAGCCGCCGCGGATGTCCGGTGTGCCCGGATCCTCGTACGCGTCGATCAACCTGCCGCCCCCGTCCCGTCCGTCCCGCTACGCCAGACTGTCCCGCCACGCCTTGTGCAGATCGGCGAACCTGCCGGTGCCCGCGATGAGTTCGCCCGGGCTGCCGTCCTCGACAATCCGGCCGTGCTCCATCACCAGCACCCGGTCGGCGATCTCCACGGTCGACAGCCGGTGCGCGATCACCACGGCGGTACGGCCGCGCAGCACCGTGGCCATGGCCCGCTGCACGGCGCGCTCGCCCGGCACGTCCAGGGAACTGGTCGCCTCGTCCAGGATCAGGACCGCCGGATCGGCCAGCAAGGCGCGGGCGAACGCGACGAGCTGGCGCTGTCCGGCTGAGATGCGGCCGCCGCGCTTGCGGACGTCCGTGTCGTAGCCGTCGGGCAGGGCGCTGATGAACTCGTGCGCGCCGATCGCCTTCGCGGCCCGCTCGATGTCCTCCCGCGTGGCTTCGGGCCGGCCGATCGCGATGTTGTCCGCCACCGTACCGGAGAACAGGAACGCCTCCTGCGTCACCATGACGACCCCGCGCCGCAGCTCGGGCGTCCCCAGTTCGCGCAGGTCGACCCTGTCGAGCAGCACCCGCCCGTCGGACGGGTCGTAGAACCGGGCGAGCAGCTTGGCCAGCGTCGACTTGCCGGCGCCCGTGGAGCCGACGACGGCGACGGTCTGCCCGGCCGGCAGCGTCAGATCGAAGCGGGGCAGCACCTCGCCGCCGGTGCGGTAGGCGAAGCGGACCCCGTCGAAGACCACCTCGCGGCCCGGGAACTCGCTTTTCGGAGCCGGTAGTTCGCGCGGCTCCGACGGCTCCGGCACGGACGGCGTCTGCGCCAGCAGCCCGGCGATCTTCTCCAGGGACGCGGCCGCGGACTGGTAGGAGTTCAGGAACATGCCGAGCCGGTCGATCGGGTCGTACAGCCGCCGCAGGTACAGCACGGCCGCCGCCAGCACACCCAGCTCCAGCGAGCCGGACGCCACCCGGTAGGCGCCCCACAGCACGATCCCGGCGACCGCGGTGTTGGCCACCAGGCGGGAGCCGACCACGTAACGGGCCATCTCCAGCAGGGCGTCGCCGTTGGTGCGTTCGTGCCGCTGGTTCAGCACGGCGAACTCGGCGTCGTTCGCCGCCTCCCGGCGGAAGGCGCGCACCGGGCGGATGCCGTTCATCGTCTCCACGAACTTCACGATCACCGACGCGATGGCCGTGGACCGCGCCCGGTACACCCGTCCCGCGCGCCGCTGGTACATCCGCACCAGCAGGTACAGCGGCACGAAGGAGGCCACCGCGACCGCGCCGAGGCCTAGATCCAGCCACAGCAGCATCGCCGCGATGTAGACGAAGGACAGCACGACGGTCACCAGCTCCTGCAGCCCCTCGTCGAGGAGCTCGCGCAGCGATTCGACGTCCGTCGTGGAGCGGGAGATCAGGCGGCCGCTCGTGTACCGCTCGTGGAAGTCGACGCTGAGGGCCTGCGCGTGCCGGAAGATCCGGCCCCGCAGGGCCAGCAGCACGTCCTGGTTGACCCGCGCGGAGGCCTCGATGAACGCGAACTGCAGTCCGCCGGAGAGCAGCGCGCACAGCAGATAGCCGGCGCCCACCGCGATCAGCGGCCCGTGGTCGTGGTCCCGGAACGCCGGAACGGCGTTGTCGAGGGCGTACGCCACCAGCAGCGGGCCCGCCTGCACGGCCGCCTGCTGGAGCAGCAGCAGGAGCGTGGTGACGGCGACCCGGGACTTCATGGGCGCGAGCAGCGAGTGCAGCAGCGCGGCCGTCGCACCGGGCGGGGCGGGCAGGACGTCGTGGTCGAACGGGTCGCCGTCGCCGGTGTCCCGCGCCCGTGGTGGCCGGTCGTCGTCCTCCGTGGCCGGGGCGGCGGTCGTCGTGCTGGTCATCGGTGGTCCTCCCGGTCCCCGGCCGCAGCGCCCGACATCAGGTGCGCGTACTCGGCGTTCGTGCGCAGCAGTTCCTGGTGGGTGCCGACGGCGGCGATCCGGCCGCCCGACAGCAGGGCGACCCGGTCGGCGAGCAGCACCGTGGACGGCCGGTGGGCCACGATCAGCGCGGTGGTGTCCGCCAGCACCTGCCGCAGCGCGGCCTCCACTGCTGCCTCCGTGTGCACGTCCAGCGCGGACAGCGGGTCGTCCAGCACCAGGAACTCAGGCCGGCCGACCACCGCGCGGGCCAGGGCCAGGCGCTGGCGCTGCCCGCCGGACAGGCTCAGCCCCTGCTCGCCGACCTGGGTGCCGGTGCCCTGCGGCAGCGCGTGCGCGAAATCGGCCTGGGCCACCGCGAGCGCCCGGTCCAGGTCCGCCTCGCCGGCGCCGTCCGCCGCGCCCATCAGCACGTTCTCGCCGACGGACGCCGAGAACAGCGTGGGTTCCTCGAAGGCCACGGCGACCCTGGCGCGCAGCTCCTCACGGGGCATGGCGGCGATGTCCACGCCGTTCAGGCTGATGCGCCCCGAGGTCACCTCGTGCAGCCGTGGGACGAGCGCGGTCAGGGTCGTCTTGCCGCTGCCGGTGGCCCCGACCAGCGCCATGGACTCACCGGGGCGGATGTGCAGGTCGATGCGGTCGAGCAGGGGCGGGGAGTCCGGGGGCGCGTCGGGGTAGCGGAACCGGACGTCGTGGAAGCGCAGTCCGGGTTCGGACCCGGCGCCTGCGCCGACCGCGGACGCCCCGGCGCTCTCCGGTTCCTCGTCCATCACCTCGAAGTACCGCTCGGTGGCGGTCGCCGCCTCCTGGCTCATGGCCAGCAGGAAGCCGATGGAGTCCACCGGCCAGCGCAGCGCGAGCGCCGTGCTCAGGAAGGCGACCAGCGTGCCCGCGGACAGCTCGCCGTCGGCCACCTGCAGCGCGCCGACCACCAGCGCGGCACCGATCGCCAGCTCCGGGAGCGTCACGATGACGCCCCAGATGGTGGCCAGCAGCCGCGCCTTGCGCAGTTCCGTGCCGCGCAGCCGGCCCGACAGTTCGTGGAACGCCCGCGCCTGGCTGCGGTGCCGGCCGAAGCCCTTGATGATGCGGATGCCGAGCACGCTCTCCTCGACGACCGTGGTCAGATCGCCGACCTGGTCCTGGGCGCGCCGCGCCACCTCGGCGTAGCGCCGCTCGAAGACCACGCAGGTCCACAGCACCGGAATCGCGGGCCCGAGGACGATCAGGCCGAGCACCCAGTCCTGCATCAGCATGATCACCACACCGACGAGGATCGTCACGCCGTTGACCAGCAGGAAGGTCAGCGGGAACGCCAGGAACATGCGCAGCAGCATCAGATCGGTCGTGGCCCGGGAGAGGAGCTGGCCGGACGCCCACCGGTCGTGGAAGGACACGGGCAGCCGTTGCAGCCGGCGGTACAGGGCCGCCCGAAGCTCCGCCTCGACGTGCGACAGCGGCCGGGCCACCAGCCAGCGTCTTATGCCGAACAGGACCGCCTCGGCGATGCCGAGCAGCAGCAGGCACAGCGCGCCGAGCCAGACGCCCGCCGGGGTCCGGTCGGCGACCGGGCCGTCGACCATCCACTTCAGCACCAGCGGGATCACCAGGCCCACGCAGGAGGCCACTATCGCGACGAACGCGGCCGTGAACAGCCGCGCCCGCACGGGCCGCACGTACGGCCACAGGCGCAGCAGGGTGCGGACGGCCGACCGCTCGGGGCGGACTTCTTCTGCGGTGGTTGCACGTGTCGTGGGCATCAGGAGTGAGCCTACGGATCGCCACTGACATCGCCCACCGAGTTTTGGCCGGACCCGGCTCCGCCGCTGGACCTACGACCTGCGGCTTCGGCCGGCCGGACCCCGCCGGGGCCGCGCCCGGCCGGTGCTCACCCCGCCCTCAGGAACAGCACCGACCGGGCGGGTACCGTGACCGCCGTGCCCGCCGGGTGGACCGTGCCCGGCGCCTCGGACTGCTCCTCGTACGAGGTGTCGACCACGACCTCGTAACGCTCCGCCCACGGCGGCCCCGGCAGCACGAAGGCCGTAGGACGGTCCCCGGCGTGCAGCACCGCGAGAAAGCTGTCGTCCAGGACCGGCGCGCCCCGCTCGTCCCGGCCCGGGATGTCCTGACCGGACAGATACATGCCAAGCGTGGCGGCGGGGGCGTACCAGTCGCCCTCGGTCATCTCCTCGCCCCGCGGGGTGAACCAGGCCAGATCGCGCAGCCCGGCCGCCGAGTGGGCGCGCCCGGAGAAGAACGCCCGGCGGCGCAGCACCGGATGGCGGTGGCGCAGGGCGATCAGCCGGGAGGTCAGTTCGTACAGGGAGCGCCAGGCGGGGTCGTCCAGCAGGGACCAGTCCAGCCAGCCGATCTCGTTGTCCTGGCAGTAGGCGTTGTTGTTGCCGCGCTGGGTGCGGCCCAGTTCGTCACCGGCGACCAGCATCGGCACACCGGTGGACAGCAGCAGGGTCGTCATCAGGTTCCGCAACTGCCTGCGCCGCAGCGCCCGTATCCGCTCGTCGTCCGTCTCCCCCTCCGTCCCGCAGTTCCAGGAGCGGTTGTCGTCGGCGCCGTCCCGGTTGCCCTCGCCGTTGGCCGCGTTGTGCTTGCCGCCGTACGAGACCAGGTCGCGCAGGGTGAAACCGTCGTGCGCGGTGACGAAGTTGACGGAGGCGTAGGGGCGCCGGCCGCCCCAGGCGTACAGGTCGCTGGAGCCGGACAGCCGGTAGCCCATCTCCCTCACGTCGGGCAGCGCATGCCGCCAGAAGTCCCGCACGGTGTCCCGGTAGCGGTCGTTCCACTCGGTCCACAGCGGCGGGAAGGCGCCCACCTGGTAGCCGCCCGAGCCGATGTCCCACGGTTCGGCGATCAGCTTCACCCGGCGCAGTACCGGGTCCTGGGCGATGACCGCCAGAAAGGGGGACAGCATGTCGACGTCGTGCATCGAGCGGGCCAGCGCCGCCGCGAGGTCGAAGCGGAAGCCGTCCACGCCCATCTCGGTCACCCAGTAGCGCAGCGAGTCCGTGATCAGGCGCAGCACCTGGGGCTGGACCACGTGCAGGGTGTTGCCGCAGCCGGTGTAGTCGGCGTACCGGCGGGCGTCGTGCTGGAGCCGGTAGTAGCCCCGGTTGTCGATGCCCTTCAGGGAGAGCGTGGGCCCCAGTTCGCCCGCCTCGGCGGTGTGGTTGTAGACCACGTCGAGGATGACCTCGATGCCGGCCGCGTGCAGCGCGCGGACCATCCGCTTGAACTCGCCGACCTGGCCGCCCGTCGTCCCCGAGGCCGCGTACGCCGCGTGCGGGGCGAAGTAGCCGATGGAGTTGTAGCCCCAGTAGTTCCTCAGGCCCCGGCGCAGCAGGTGGTCCTCGTGCGCGAACTGGTGCACGGGGAGCAGTTCCACGGCCGTGACACCCAGCCCGGTGAGGTGCTCGACCGCCGCCGGGTGGGCGAGCCCGGCGTAGGTGCCGCGCAGCTCCTCGGGGATGCCGGGGTGCAGCCTGGTGAAGCCGCGCACGTGCAGTTCGTAGATGACCGAGTCCGCCCACGGCGTCTTGGGGCGGCGGTCGTCGGACCAGTCGTCGTCGTCATGGACGACGACGCCCTTGGGGACGTGCGGCGCGGAGTCCCGGTCGTCGCGGACGGTGTCGGCGACATGCTGCTCCGGCCAGTCCCGGACATGCCCGTAGACCTCCGGCGGCAGACGGAACTCCCCGTCCACCGCGCGCGCGTACGGGTCGAGCAGCAGCTTGGCCTGGTTCCAGCGGGCACCGGTCCACGGGTCCCAGCGGCCGTGCACGCGGTAGCCGTAGCGCTGCCCGGGCATCACGCCGGGCACGAAGCCGTGCCAGATCTCGTGCGTCAGTTCGGTCAGCGGAACCTGCGTCTCCCGGCCGCGCTCGTCGAACAGGCACAGCCGCACCGCCTCCGCCCCGGCCGCCCACAACGCGAAGTTGGTGCCCGCGACCCCGTCCGGGCCGACCCGGAACCGGGCCCCCAGCGGGGTCGGCGCACCGGGCCACACGGGCGGCGCGGGCGGCACGCCGCGACGGGCGCCGCTCACCGCGGCCGCCGCCGGCCCGCTCCCGGCGGCCGGCTCCTCGGCCCGTGCCCGCTGCTCGGCTGCGCTCGTCACCAGTCGGCCCCTCTTTCAGTGGCTCGCCCGCGGGGCGCAGCGCGCCGCGCCGAACGGCCGGGCGCGCGCGCAGGCGCACGCCCGGCCGCCCGGTACGGCTGCGCCCCGGCGGCTCCGACGCGGGCTGGGGGAGCCTTCCCCCGCGGGCGAAGGCTCCCCTTCGTGTCGTCCTCCCCACTGTTCTGCCCAGCCCGGGCGTCGCACTCACGTTTCCCCGGAGCGTGCCCGCTCGTTGAGTCCTGCGTGAGGCACGCACAAGGACGCGCACGGCGCGCGGGGGCCGCGCTGGCCGCCGTACTGACATGGGTGGGACTGCTGGCCGGCTGCACCGCGGGCGGCTCCGGTGGTCTGGACATCGACCGGATGCTCGGCGGACCGCCGGCCCCGAAGGACGCCATCCGGGTCACCCCGGAGGACGGCAGTACCGCCGTCCGGCCCGGAGAGCGGCTACGGGTCCGGGTGTCCGACGGGCGCCTGGAGAAGGTGAACGTCGTGATGTCCCAGGACGCACAGGACGCCCCGGTTCCGGGGCACATCACCGCCGACGGGCTGGGCTGGGAACCGGACGGCGAACGGCTGGCGCTGGCCGCCAAGTACACCGTCGACGCGGTCGCCCTCGACTCCGAGGGCCGCCGCTCGGCCCGGCACGCCACGTTCACCACGTATGTGCCCGACGAGCGGTTCATCGGCTACGTCACCCCCGAGAACCGGGCCACCGTCGGCACCGGGATGATCGTCTCCCTCTCCTTCAACCGGGAGATCACCGACCGCGCCGCCGTCGAGCGGGCCGTGCGCGTGAGCGCGAACCCGCCGGTGGAGATCCGCCCGCACTGGTTCGGCAAGGACCGGCTCGACTTCCGTCCCGAGCGCTACTGGAAGCCCGGCACCGAGGTCACCGTCGACCTCGGCCTCCGGGACGTGGAGGGCGCGCCCGGCGTCTACGGCCTTCAGGACAAGACGTTCACGTTCACCGTCGGCCGCGGCCAGGTCTCCCTGGTGGACGCGGCCCGGCACATGATGGAGGTGCGGCGCGACGGGCAGTTGCTGGCCACCGTGCCGATCACCGCGGGCGCCCCGAAGACCACCACCTACAACGGGAAGATGGTGGTCATGGAGATGCTCGAGGTCACCCGCATGAACAGCCGGACGGTCGGCTTCGGCGGCGAGTACGACATCCCCGACGTCCCGCACGCCATGCGGCTCACCGACTCCGGCACCTTCCTGCACGGCAACTACTGGTCGCCGGACGCCCCCGGCAACGTGAACGTCAGTCATGGCTGCGTCGGGCTCCGGGACGTCAAGGGTGGCGGCTCGGACACGCCCGCGGGCTGGTTCTTCGACCGCAGCCTCATCGGTGACGTCGTCGAGGTCGTCAACAGCAAGGACAAAACGGTATCTCCCGACAACGGGCTCGGAGGGTGGAACATGGCATGGAAGGAGTGGAAAGCGGGCAGTGCCGTCAAGTGAGCTGAACGGGCCGGGGTTTCGGGCCGCGGCGGTCGGTTGAAGTTGCGACGGAACGGTGACCTTCGGCCGACTCCCCGCTCGAATTCCTCCGGTTACCATGCGCACACCAAATGTGGTGGGGAGCGGGCCTGACCTGGCCCGGCGAGGGGAGTGCAAGGTGATCGTGCGGCCGATATCGGGGGCATCGGTGGGGGGCCGGGGGTTCGGCCGCAAGGGGTTGGTGCTGATATCCGGCGCCCTGCTCGTGGCCGTCACCGCGTGCGGTGGGAGCGGTGACACGAAGTCCGGGTCCGGATCCGGCAACGGAAAGGACGCGGGCTCCGGCACGCGGCAGGGCGAGCAGTCCACGGCCGCCGTCAGCATCTCGCCCAAGTCCGGCGCCACCGGCGTCGACACCAGCGGCGCCCTGAAGGTGAGCGTCGCCAAGGGCAAGCTGACCGAGGTCACCGTCAAGGACGCCAAGGGCGCGAAGGTCGAGGGTGCCGTCACCGGTGACGGTGCCGCCTGGAAGCCGTCGACCCACCTGGCCGCCGGCACCAAGTACAGCGTGCACGCGGTCGCGAAGGACTCCGCCGGCCGTGAGGCCGCCGAGGACTCCAGCTTCACCACGCTCACCCCGCGGAACACCTTCGTCGGATACTTCACCCCCGAGGACGGTTCGACCGTCGGCGTGGGCATGCCGTTCTCCGTCCGCTTCACCCGGGGCATCACGAACCCGGCGGACGTCGAGAAGGCCGTCAGCATCAGGACCGAGCCGGCCGTCGACGTCGAGGGCCACTGGTTCGGCAACGACCGCCTGGACTTCCGCCCGGAGAAGTACTGGAAGGAAGGCACCAAGGTCACCGTCGACCTCAACCTCGACGGTGTCGAGGGCCGCGACGGCGTCTACGGCAAGCAGCGCAAGACCGTGAAGTTCACCGTCGGCCGCAACCAGGTGTCCGTCGTGGACGCCAAGAAGCACACGATGAAGGTCACCCAGGACGGCAAGGTCGTCAAGACCATCCCGGTCACCACCGGCAAGCCCGGCTACGACACCTGGAACGGCCAGATGGTCATGAGCGAGAAGCTCACCGTGACCCGCATGAACGGCGAGACCGTGGGCTACGGCGGCGAGTACGACATCAAGGACGTCCCGCACGCCATCCGCCTGACCAACTCCGGCACCTTCATCCACGGCAACTACTGGGGTGGCGGCGCCTTCGGCAACTACAACGCCAGCCACGGCTGCGTCGGTCTGCGCGATGTGCGCGGCGGCTACGACAAGGGTGTGCCGGCGGCCTGGTTCTTCAACCACTCGATCATCGGCGACGTGGTCGTCGTGAAGCGCTCCCACGACCGGACGGTGGCCCCGGACAACGGGCTCAACGGCTGGAACATGTCGTGGGAGGACTGGAAGAAGTGAGTTCCGGCTCTCCGCCGCGGTGAGGGCTTTCCGCCGCGGTGAGAGGCCGGGCCACCGGCCCGCCTCCGGGCGCGGGGGCGCTGTGGCTGGTCGCGCAGTTCCCCGCGCCCCTTCCTGGCGCCTGCGACCCCCGGACCCCGGCCGGTTGTGACGGACCGCACCGCGTCAACCGCCGTTAGTCCCCGTTAACCTGCTCGGCATGACCGTGAATCTCGAAGTCGCCGAAGGTGTCGGAACCATCCGCCTGGACCGGCCGCCGATGAACGCGCTGGACGTGGCCACGCAGGACCGGCTGAAGGAGCTCGCCGAGGAGGCCACGCGCCGCGAGGACGTGCGCGCCGTGGTGATCTACGGCGGCGAGCGGGTGTTCGCGGCGGGCGCGGACATCAAGGAGATGCAGGCCATGGACCACACCGCGATGGTCCTGCGCGCCCGCGCCCTGCAGGACTCCTTCACCGCCGTCGCCCGCATCCCCAAGCCCGTCGTCGCGGCCATCACCGGCTACGCGCTCGGCGGCGGCTGCGAACTGGCCCTCTGTGCCGACTTCCGCATCGCCGCGGAGAACGCCAAGCTGGGCCAGCCCGAGATCCTGCTCGGCCTGATCCCGGGCGCCGGCGGCACCCAGCGCCTGCCCCGGCTGGTCGGCCCCTCCAAGGCGAAGGACCTGATCTTCACCGGCCGCCAGGTGAAGGCCGACGAGGCGCTCGCCATCGGCCTGGTGGACCGGGTCGTCCCGGCCGCCGAGGTGTACGAGCAGGCGCACGCGTGGGCGGCGAGGCTCGCGCAGGGGCCGGCGATCGCGCTGCGCGCGGCGAAGGAGGCCGTCGACACCGGTCTGGAGACCGACATCGACACCGGTCTCGCCGTCGAACGCAACTGGTTCGCGGGCCTGTTCGCCACCGAGGACCGCGAGCGCGGCATGCGCAGCTTCGTGGAGGAGGGGCCGGGCAAGGCCAAGTTCCTGTGACCTCCGGGGGTGTGAACTGCCGCACACACTCTTGCAATTGACACGTTGTCTGATCCGGGTCCCTCGATGGGGCGGTTCATGGGAGCCTTGACTCCACTTGAGTCTGCCTCGTCGAGGGAGCCTGACGATTGCCCGAAAGTGAGTCGTCTCCGCAGGTCGGACGGGCTTTCGTCGACCCTGTAATGCCTTCGGCATATGCCGGAGGGCCGACGCGGGACGGGAGCGCGCAGGGGGTGTATTCCTCCGGAACGCCCACGGAGACGGCCCCGGACGGCCATCATGGGGGCATGGCGGGGCTGGAGGGCATCGGACAGCCGCGGGGACACAGCCGTGCGCCCGCGGCGCGCTGGTCGCCCGCGGTCGAGGACGAACGGGCGCTCAAGGCGCTCGAACTGTTCGGCAACCCGACGGAGTCGGAGGTGCCGCTGCCGTCCCGCCCGGAGTCCGCGGCCACCGCGCGCCGGCTGGCCCAGGTCGTCGTCCTGCGGCACTGGGGGCTCACCCCCAAGATGACCGAGGACGCGGTCCTGCTGGTCTCCGAGCTCGTCGGCAACGCCGTACGGCACACCGGGGCCCGGGTCTTCGGCCTGCGGATGCGCCGGCGTCGCGGCTGGATCCGCGTGGAGGTCCGTGATCCCTCCCGCGGACTGCCCTGCCTGATGCCGGTTCAGGAGCTGGACGTCAGTGGCCGCGGCCTGTTCCTGGTGGACAAACTGGCCGACCGCTGGGGTGTGGACCTGCTGCCGCGCGGCAAGACCACCTGGTTCGAGATGCGCGTCGCCGAGCGCGAGCCCGGCCGCTGAGGCCGGCGCGACCGCCGCCCCCCGCTCGGCCGGGGCGACCCGACATCCTCCTCCGATCGGGCCAATCGGGCGTTTTCTTACCCTTCCCCCCTTAAATGGTGCGGGTGACCACGACCAACCGTCGCGAGGTGCTGCGTGCGGGCGCCGGGCTCGTCGCCGGGGGCGCGTTCGCCGCCGGTTGCGCGGGCGCCCCGGCCGAACCGAGCGCCACCGCCTCCGCCGACCCGTCCGCCCGCGCGTCCGGCCACCCCGCGGCCACCTCCCGAACCGCCCCCGCCCCCCGCTCCTATCCCGGGCAGCCCGCCCAGATCACCCACGGCCCGCGCGGCCGCCCCGGGGTCGCCCTCACCTTCCACGGGCAGGGCGACCCGGAACTCGCCACCTCCCTGCTCGGCACGGCCGAACGGCACGGCGCCCGGCTGACCGTGCTGGCCGTCGGTACCTGGCTGGACGAGCACCCCGACCTCGCCCGCCGCATCCTCGACGGCGGCCACGACCTCGGCAACCACACCCAGCGGCACATCGCCGTCAACGCCATGTCACCGGCCGCCGCGGGCAGGGAGATCACCGACTGCGCGGACCGGCTCGAGCGGCTCACCGGATCCATCGGCACCTGGTTCCGGCCGTCCCGTTCCCCGACCGCCTCTCCGGAGGTCGCCGCACTGGCCCGCGCCGCGGGCTACCCGCACGTGCTGTCGTACGACGTCGACTCGCTCGACTACACCCGGCCCGGCGCCGACGCCATCACCCGCAAGGTCGCGGCCGAGGTGCGCCCCGGCTCGGTGGTGAGCCTGCACTTCGGCTACCCCGGCACGGTCACCGCCCTCCCCGCCGTACTCCACGAACTCGACCGCCGCGGACTGCGCGCGGTCACCACCACGGAGCTGCTGAGCTGATGCGAACCACGAAAGCCGCCCGCCTGCTGGCCGCCGGAGCCGCCCTCACCGCCCTGACCCTGCTGTCCGCGTGCGGCGGCTCCCAGCACCGCGAGAACGAGGCCATCGCCAGCAAGGCGCCGGTCCGACCGCAGGTGAGGAAGCCGCAGGTGGACGTGTTGCCGGGGATGCCGCCGGTGGAGGACCCCACCGACATCTACGCCGCCGATCGCCCGGGCAGGCTCTCCCCGGTGGTCGAGGGCTTCCCCTCCCGGGTCTACGTCCCCAACACCAACTCCGACACCGTCACGGTCATCGACCCGAAGACGTACAAGATCATCGAGACGATCCCGGTGGGCCGCCAGCCGCAGCACGTCGTGCCCTCCTGGGACCTGAGGACGCTGTGGGTCAACAACGACCTCGGCAACTCCCTCACCCCCATCGACCCGAGGACCGGCAAGGCGGGCAAGCCGGTCGACGTGCACGACCCGTACAACCTGTACTTCACGCCCGACGGCAAGTACGCCGTCGTCATGGCCTCCAAGGACCGCCACCTGGTCTTCCGCGACGCGCACACCATGAAGCAGGTCAAGGCCGTCCCGGTCGACTGCGCCGGCGTCAACCACGCCGACTTCTCCATCGACGGCCGCTACTTCATCGTCTCCTGCGAGTTCAGCGGCGAGCTGCTCAAGGTCGACACCGCGAAGATGGAGGTCATCGGCGAACAGAAGCTGGCCGTGAACGGCGCCATGCCGCAGGACGTGAAGGTCGCGCCCGACGGCAAGCGGTTCTACATCGCCGACATGGTGGCGAACGGCGTCTGGGTTCTGGACGGCGACACCTTCGGCAAGCCGGCGTTCCTCGCCACCGGCAAGGGCGCGCACGGACTGTACGTCAGCCGCGACTCCCGCGAGATGTACGTCTCCAACCGCGGCGAGGGCTCCATCTCCGTCTTCGACTTCCCGCAGAACCGGCTCACCAAGAAGTGGCACCTGCCCGGTGGCGGCAGCCCCGACATGGGCGGGGTCTCGGCCGACGGCAAGGTGCTCTGGCTCTCCGGCCGCTACAACGCCGAGGTGTACGCCATCGACACCCGCACCGGCACCGAACTGGCCCGCATCAAGGTCGGCAGCGGCCCGCACGGACTCGCCGTCTACCCCCAGCCGGGCCGCTACTCCCTCGGCCACACCGGCGTCTTCCGCTGAGCCCGGGCCCGTCAAGGGGCCAGCAGCAGCGCCTCCGCGCCCACCACGCGATAGCCGGCCGCCTGGAACGCCCGCATGCTGCGGGCGTTCCCCGGCGCCGTCTGCGCCCACAACGGCTCCGCCGCCAGATGCCGGGCCGCCGTCACCAGGGTCCGGCCCAGCCCCCGGTGCCGCGCCCCTTCGTCCACCTCGACGCCCACCTCCAGCCGCCCGCCGACCCCGCGCCCCATGACCAGCACCCCGCCGTCCGCCGTCCACGCCCGCACCTCGTCGCGCCGGCGGCGGGCGTAGGCGATGCGCGGATGGCCGGCGTCCTCGATCTCCGTCAGCGCGAGCGGCGGCGCGCCGGGCAGGGGCGATCCGACCAGCAGCGCGTCGACGGTCTCGGCCCGGCGCCCGGTACGGGCCAGGAAAGCGGCGAGGAAGACGGGGTGCAGCGCCGTGGACAGCGGATCGCAGTCCACGGCGTCCAGCGTCTCGCGCACCCACCGCGGGTCCTCGTCCGTGAAGACGACGGAGTGCGCGGTGAAGGCCAGCACCCCGGCGTCCCGCGCCCCGTGCTGCGGCACGACCGTCGTACGGCCGTCGGCCGGCGGGAACACCCCGCGCGCCGCCGCGTCCAGTATGTTCCGCAGGGTCCGCAACCCACCGCTCCTCGAGTCTCCACCGGCTGAAAGGCCCAGACTCGCAGACGTGATCGACGACGGCACCGGACTTCTCACCATCGGCGGGCCGGGCGCGGGCCACCGGCCCCTCCGCCCGCGGGGAGGACTGCGCCTGGGTGGTCGCCGCACTGGAGGCGCACACGGACCGTTAATCTGACCAGCGTCAGTACGCCAGCAGGGCATGAGCAACACGAACATAAGGGGCGGATCGGTGGCGGACATCGAGGAAGCACGCAAGCAGTTCCAGCGGATCGACGCGGACGGTGACGGTTTCATCACCGCGGCGGAGTTCAAGTCCGCCCTCGCCCAGGGGGGTGACTGGAACGTCACCGACACGGTGGCGGAGGCCGTCATCCGGACCCGCGACCTCAACGGCGACAAGGTCCTGTCGTTCGACGAGTTCTGGGCCTACCTGGGCAAGTGACGTGCCCGAAGGGGGTGCCGTCCCGCAGCGGGACGGCACCCCCTTCGTCGTAGGCCCCACCGATCCCCGGCCCCGGCCACCGGCGCGCGCGTACCCCCATTTGCCGTACCGGCCGGAATAGCCCGCCGCCGCCCGGGGTTGTCGCCCACGTCAGAAGCATGCACATGCATGGACTGGGAAGGTCTGTCATGAAGATCGGCATCATCGGCGCGGGCAACATCGGCGGCAATCTGACCCGGCGGCTCACCTCGCTCGGGCACGAGGTGTCCGTGGCCAACTCCCGGGGTCCCGAGACCCTGAAGGCACTGGCCGAGGAGACCGGCGCGACGGCGGTACGGGCGGAGGAGGCCGCCGAGGGCGCCGAGGTCGTCGTGGTCACCGTGCCCCTGAAGGCGGTCCCCGGCCTCCCCTCCGGCCTGCTGTCCGGCGCCGCCGAGGGCGTGGCCGTGATCGACACCGGCAACTACTACCCGCGGGAGCGGGACGGCCGGATCGCCGGTATCGAGGACGAGGGTTTGACCGAGAGCCGCTGGACCGAGCGGCACCTCGGGCACCCCGTGATCAAGGCGTTCAACGGCACCTACGCCCAGGACATCCTGGACCGCCCCCGGCCGGCCGGTGACCCCGAGCGGATGGCGCTGCCGGTCGCCGGTGACGACCAGGCCGCCAAGCGGACCGTCCGCGGCCTCATCGACGAGCTGGGCTTCGACACGGTCGACGCGGGTGGCATCGACGACTCCTGGCGCCAGCAGCCGGACACCCCGGTCTACGGCCTGCGGGCGGGTGCCGAAGCGGTCCGCAAGGCCCTCGCGGAGGCGTCCCCCGAGCGGCCGGCGGCCTTCCGCGGCTGACCGCCCACGGCATCGTCAGGGCGTGGCCCACTTCCGCAGGGCGGCCTTGTCCGCGAAGGCGGCCACGTCCTTGTCGTGGGGTTCGCTGCTGTACTGGTGGAAGCGCCACTTGGCCTGGATGCGGGGGTGGCCCGCGCTCACGTAGTCGGCGATCCACAGGCCGTCCCCGGCGTACGAGGTGCGGTCCTTGTTCAGCCAGTAGTCCCGGTTGGTGTACAGCAGCACCTTGTTGTGCGGGCGCAGTTGCTTCACCGTCCGGATGAACTGGTCCTTCTCCGCGTTGCTCGCGTGGTTGCCCTCGCTGGTGGTCTCCCAGTCGACGGCGAGCAGTTCGCCCGCCTTCTCCGGTGCGTGCCGGACGAAGTACTCGGCCTGGGCGGTGATGTGCCCCGGCCACAGGAAGTGGTAGTAGCCGACGACCAGTCCCGCGTCGCGGCCGTGCCTGGTCTGCGCGGAGAGCCGGGGGTTGACGTACGAACGCCCCTCCGTCGCCTTGATGAAGACGAAGGAGAGGCCGTCCGTGCCGTAGGACGAGGACTGGTACGCGCTCACGTCGATGCCGTGCAGCATGGGGGACCCCCCTGGGGTGCCGTGGGGTTTCAGGAGTCGACTCATATATGCCCCGTCCGGCACGAGAGATCCGCGGGTCCGCTGTGCCGCGTCAGCCCCGGGTCGTCACCGAGCCCAGTACCGAGGCCGGCTCGGCTGCCCAGTCGGAGGTGATGACGCTGGCGTGGTTCTCGGCCAGCAGGGCGAGCCGGGCGGCGACTTCGGCGGCCGTGGGGTCGGTCGAGGAGATCGCGGGGGACACCCCGTCGGCACCCGTGGTGATCAGGATGTAGTGGTTCGCGGAGTAGAACGAGGTGTCGTAGCCCTTGTTCACGTACGTCGCCGCGTCCCCGTCGAAGAACACGAACCACGGCCGGATCCAGGCGTCGTACCGGCCGGCGCGCGGGTCCCCGTTCTCGGCGCCCAGCACCGCCGGGAACGCCTGGGCCTCGGAG
Source organism: Streptomyces sp. NPDC047869 (assembly GCF_040704065.1). Lineage (NCBI taxonomy): Bacteria > Bacillati > Actinomycetota > Actinomycetes > Kitasatosporales > Streptomycetaceae > Streptomyces > Streptomyces sp. NPDC047869. Next base: position 94,307 of record NZ_JBEYRK010000024.1, on the reverse strand, counting down.
ATCCGCCCGGCCGCGGACAGGTCCCGCAGGTGGTCGCCGTACTCCTTGTCCGTCCAGTAGTGGTCGAACGGGTTGGACTGCTCCACCGTGCCCGGGATCAGCTCGAACAGGAACTTGCCCCGCATGGCGTCCCGGGAGGGCCAGGCGTCCGCCCTGGCGGCCGCGTCCAGGGTGGGGTACGAGCCGCCCAGCAGGTCGGCCGGCCGGAACACGCTGCCGCCGAGCTTGCGCGACACCAGCGTGTCGAACTCGTCCGCGCCCATCCCGGCCCGGTCGTTGAAGCCCACCTTCATCTCCACCTTGATGACGATCGGCGGGTGATCGGGGTGGAGCCGGTTCCAGGCCGCGATGTTGTCCAGGCAACCGCCGAGATCCTGGTTGCGGCTCTTGCCGTAGAGCTCGTCCGGGCTCTTCGCGGCCTCGCAGTTGTTGTCGTTGCCGAGCGGGTTGCTGTGGCTGACCCGCCACCGGTGGCTCAGGCTGTCCACGTACACGTCCAGTTCGAGCAGCGAGGCCCCCGAGTCCAGCGCCTGCGCGAAGTACGGGTACTTGTCCTTCTCGTACGCGTTGTGCGTCCCGATCGCCGTGACCCCGGAGAACTTGGGCACCTCCGCCTGCGCGTTGCCCGCCCCCATCGCCAGCACCGCGGCGGCCCCGACGGACGCCACCACCCGTCTCGCTCCGCGCATCCGCCAACTCCCCTGTAGTGCGGTCAAGTTGGCGGAAGCGTAGAAGCGCGCGGTTACCGCGGGGTAGCCCCTGGAGGAACATCATTCCCGTGAGCGCGGGCGTGCGGGCCGATCTGCGGGCGCAGGACGAACTGCTGCGGATCGTCGGCCGGCGCGGTTGCGGTGGTGGCCGGCCGTCGGGCGTGACTCGGCGAAGCCATGCCGAGATCAGCGTGGCCGTGACCGGCCTCAGTGACACTCAGGGGGGTGGGCCGACGCGGGCGGGCTCCGGATCAGCTCACCAGGCCCAGGCGGGCGGCGGTGACTCCGGCCTCGAAGCGGCTGGAGGTGCCGAGTTTCTCCATGATCTGGTTCATGAGGCGGCGCAGGGTGCGGTCCGAGCAGGCCAGCCGGCGGGCGATGGTCTCGTCCTTGGCGCCGGTGGCCAGCAGAGCCAGTACCTCGCGTTCCTGCGCGGACAGTTCGCAGCCGGTGCCGCCACGCCCGCGTCCGGGCTGGCGTTCGATGTGCGGCCGGGCGAGGTCCCAGGCGTGGGTGAAGACCTTGCAGAAGCACCGCGCGACGGGCGTGCTGTGCAGGATGACGTCGCCGCCCTCTCCCTGCGGCCCGGGCCCCGCCCCGATGATGACGATCGCCCGGTCCAGGATGTTCATGTGGAGCGGCACCGTCGGGGCGACCCGCACCTCGACCCCGGCGTCGGTCAGCGCGTTCAGGTAGCGGGCCGACGCCTGTGAGCGGACGGCCTGCTGGGACGTCAGCATGCGCATCCGGACGCCGTTCGCCAGCATGTCCAGGTCCCCGGCGAGGCTGGACTCAAGAACCTGCGCGTCGGGGAAGGAGTTGCGCATCGCCAGGAACTCCTCCCGGTTGAGCGCGTCCAGTTCCTCCAGCCGCTTCCGGGTGCGCTCGCGATCCGTGAAGTACTCGATCTCGGCCGCCTCCCGGGCGTCGAACCGCGGGGCCGTGAGCACGGACAGCACGTCGTCCAGTGCCTCGGCGTCCCGGCCGGCGCGCTCGGCCGTCTCCCGCAGCCGGCGACCGTGCTCCGAGACGATGTGCCGCAGGGCCCGGTCCGGAGTGCTCAGCCGATCACCGCCGGGATCGAGGAGTCGCCGGTCGGCGAGCCACCTGGCCAACTCGGCGGAGATCCCCCCGAGTTCCTCCCGCTCGGCGGTGGCGTCCCGGGCCCCCGACGCCGTGATCCGCTCGACCATGGCCAGGTAGGCCGCCCGTGCCTCGGCGGCGGTCGGCGGCCGGCCATGCGAAGGGTTCTGCGCCGCATGCATGGGCGCACGATACGGGGCCCTCCCGGAGGAGGCCAGGGACGTCACTCGGGCGGACCGGACCGGCGGCCGTACTGGCCGAAAGCGGACGTGCCGGAATCGGACAGGAGCGGACGGACCGTGCGGCGGTTAACCTCGTCGCCGCCCGCCCAACTCCTCGTGGCCCTCGGTGCGCCTCCCCGGCCCACCCCGCGCCGGGAGCCGTCGAGGAGTCGGACCCGGGCCCCTGGATCCGGCCGGTTCCGCACGGCGAGGCTTGATGTGCGCTTGGCATGCGCATGCTCAATACGCAGTGCGGGACCGCTCACCCGGGTCCCCACCCCCACCCGCATCGGCCGGGAGGCCCGGCACCACCACGCCCCGCCTCCCGTTTCCTCCCACCCCACAAAGGAGACACGGTGCTTCGAAGAATCTCCCCGACCGGCCTGTCCCTGACCGGTGTCACCCTGGCCGCCGCACTGGGCCTGGTGGCGCTCCCCGCGAGCGCCGCGCCGGCCCCCGAGGGCACCAGTACCGCCGCCGCTCCGGCCACCCTCACCGCGGCCGCGCCCGACATCGACGTCACCAAGGTCCAGGCGCACCTGACCGAACTGAACGCCATAGCGACCCGCAACGGCGGCAACCGCAGATCGACCACCCAGGGCTACCGCGACTCGGTCGCCTATGTGAAGGGCAAGCTCCAGGCGGCCGGTTACACGGTCACCGAGCAGGCCTGCACCTCCGGCTGCACCAGCGGCGCCGGACCCAACCTGATCGCCGAGTGGCCGCACGGCGACGCGTCGAAGGTGTACATGTTCGGCTCGCACCTCGACAGCGTCTCCGCCGGGCCCGGCATCAACGACAACGGCTCCGGCAGCGCCACCCTCCTGGAGGTCGCGCTGAAGCTCGCCGAGACCAACCCGTCGATGGCGGGGCGCGTCCGCTTCGGCTGGTGGACGGACGAGGAGCAGGGCCTCAACGGCTCGGACTTCTACGTCCGTTCACTGACCTCCGCCCAGCGCTCGGCGATCAGGGCGTACTACAACTTCGACATGGTCGCCTCGCGCAACGGCGGCTACTTCATCAACCACATCACCTCCGCGGCCGCCGCTCCGATGAAGGCGTACTGGGACTCGCTGAACCTGCAGCCGGAGGAGAACACCGAGGGCGCGGGCCGCTCCGACGACTACTCCTTCGAGAACTACGGCATCCCCACCTCCGGCTACGCCATGGGCGCCAGCGCCCGCAAGACCTCGGCGCAGGCGGCCAAGTGGGGCGGCACGGCGAACGCCGCGTACGACAGCTGCTACCACTCCTCCTGCGACACCACGAGCAACATCAACGCCACCGGGCTGAGCCGCAGCGCCGACGGCGTCGCCTACACCCTGTGGTCGCAGGCGGTGTCGGCCACCGTCCCGGCCGACGACTTCTCGCTCTCGGCGAGCCCCGCCACGGGCAGCACCGCCCCGGGCACCTCGCTGACCACCACCGTGTCCACCGCCACGACCAACGGCTCGGCCCAGACGGTCAACCTGTCCGCCTCGGGCGCCCCCGCGGGGGTCACGGTCGCTTTCAGCCCGGCCTCGGTGACCTCCGGCGGCTCGTCCACGGCGACGGTCTCCGTCGGCTCCTCCGTGGCGCCGGGGACGTACAACCTCACCATCACCGGCGCCGGTTCCACCACGCACACCGCGCAGTACACGCTGACCGTCACCGGCGCCGGCGGCTGCACGGCCTCGCAGGCGGTCACCAACGGCGGCTTCGAGAGCGGCACTTCGCCGTGGACCGGGGACACCGGCGCGATCGGCGCGTTCAGCGGCCAGTCCGCGCACTCCGGCACCCGGTACGCGTGGCTGGCGGGTTACGGCTCCACGGCCACCGACACGGTCAGCCAGACGGTGACGATCCCGGCCGGCTGCACCAGGGCGACCCTGAAGTACTGGCTGCACATCGACACCAGTGAGTCGGGCTCCACGGCGTACGACACCTTCCAGGTCAAGGTCAACGGGACCGCGAAGCAGACGTACTCCAACGCCAACGCGGCCACGGGCTACACCGAACGCACGCTGGACCTGAGCCAGTACATCGGCCAGCAGATCACGCTGACCTTCACCGGCTCCGAGGACTCCAGCCTCCAGACCAGCTTCGTCGTCGACGACGTGACCCTGACGACCGGCTGAGCACCGCACGAAAGGACCCGAGGGGGAGGCGGCGCTCCAGCCCGCCTCCCCCTTCCTCTGTTCATGAATAATGACGCCACGCCGCTACGTCTGGCCTGAGCTGCGATGTCACCGGGTGTGCGGAGGCAGGTTCAATGATCGGACAGACAGAGGCGGAAGTCCTGGCCGAGGAGTTCGGCAGGTCCATGGTCCAGCAATGGGGTGAGTGGCGGTGCGAACTCAGGACTTGGACGCCGCCCAACCTGAGCGGCTGCTTCGCGTTCACGTGGCGACCCACCGTGCTGGATTCCCTCGGAAGACCGATGAGGGTCGGCGGAAACATGCCGATTCTGGTCGACGAGAATTCCGGGGAGTGCCGTTTCGTTCGCGGCATGAGGGAGTACCGCGAGCTCAGCGGCAAGTGACGAACGAGCTCGGCGAGTAGCCCTGACGGGCCACGAACGCCGTCGTGGCGGGCACCTGTTCCTCGGGCGCCCGCCACGACGGGGTCTCTAGCACTCGATGATGTTCACCGCCAGCCCGCCCCGGGCCGTCTCCTTGTACTTGACCGACATGTCCGCGCCGGTGTCCTTCATCGTCTTGATGACCTTGTCCAGGGACACCTTGTGCGAGCCGTCGCCGCGCATCGCCATCTTCGCCGCGGTGACCGCCTTCACCGCGGCCATGCCGTTGCGCTCGATGCAGGGGATCTGGACCAGGCCGCCCACGGGATCGCAGGTCAGGCCGAGGTTGTGCTCCATGCCGATCTCGGCCGCGTTCTCCACCTGCTCGGGGCTGCCGCCGAGCACCTCGGCGAGGGCGCCCGCGGCCATGGAGCAGGCGGAGCCGACCTCGCCCTGGCAGCCGACCTCGGCGCCGGAGATGGAGGCGTTCTCCTTGAAGAGCATGCCGATGGCGCCGGCGGCGAGGAGGAAGCGGACCACGCCGTCCTCGTCGGCGCCCGGCACGAAGTTGATGTAGTAGTGCAGGACCGCCGGGATGATGCCCGCCGCGCCGTTGGTCGGAGCGGTGACCACGCGGCCGCCGGCCGCGTTCTCCTCGTTCACCGCCATCGCGTAGAGCGTGATCCACTCCATCGCGTGCGCGAGCGGGTCGCCCTCGGCGCGCAGTTGGCGGGCCGAGACGGCCGCCCGGCGGCGCACCTTCAGGCCGCCGGGCAGGATTCCCTCCCGGGACATGCCCCGCTGGACGCACTCGCGCATGACCCGCCAGATCTCCAGCAGGCCCGCCCGGATCTCCTCCTCGGTGCGCCAGGCGCGCTCGTTCTCCAGCATCAGGGAGGAGATCGAAAGACCCGTCTCGCGGGTCAGGCGCAGTAGCTCGTCACCGGTGCGGAAGGGGTACTTCAGGACCGTGTCGTCCAGCACGATGCGGTCCGCGCCGACCGCGTCCTCGTCCACGACGAAGCCGCCGCCGACCGAGTAGTACGTCTTGGAGAGCAGCTCCGTGCCGGCCGAGTCGAACGCCCACACCGTCATGCCGTTGGCGTGGTAGGGCAGCGCCTTGCGGCGGTGCAGGACCAGGTCGTCGTCGAAGGAGAACGCGATCTCGTGCTCGCCGAGCAGCGAGATCCGGCCCGACCGCCTGATCCCCTCCACGCGCTCGTCGGCCGACTCCACGTCCACCGTGCGCGGCGAGGCGCCCTCCAGACCGAGCAGCACCGCCTTCGGGGTGCCATGGCCGTGGCCGGTCGCGCCGAGCGAGCCGTACAGCTCGCAGCGCACCGCGGCGACGGAGCCCAGCAGGTCCTCGTTGCGCAGCCTGCGGGCGAACATGCGCGCCGCGCGCATCGGGCCGACCGTGTGGGAGCTGGACGGGCCGATGCCGATCGAGAACAGGTCGAAGACCGAGATGGCCACGGAAACTCCTCAATACGGGGTGGTGCGGGTGCGGCACCGCGCACACCTTCCAGTGTGCGCGGTGCCCGGTGAAACGGACTTAGCTGTTCAGACCCGGGTACAGCGGGTGCTTGTCGGCCAGGGCCCTCACCCGGGCCTTCAGGCTCTCCACGTCGGCGCCCTCGAAGGGGGCGGGCGCCTTCAGGGCCTCGGCGATCACGTCCGCGACCTCGGCGAAGTCCTCGGCCGTGAAGCCTCGGGTAGCCAGGGCCGGCGTACCGATGCGCAGACCAGAGGTCACCATCGGGGGACGCGGGTCGTTCGGGACGGCGTTGCGGTTGACCGTGATGCCGACCTCGTGGAGGCGGTCCTCGGCCTGCTGCCCGTCCAGCTCGGACTCACGCAGGTCCACCAGGATCAGGTGCACGTCCGTACCGCCGGACAGCACGTTGACCCCGGCCCCGCGGGCGTCGGCGGCGGTCAGCCGCTCGGCGAGGATGCGGGCGCCCTCCACCGTACGGCGCTGGCGCTCCTTGAACTCCTCCGAGGCGGCGACCTTGAAGGAGACCGCCTTGGCCGCGATCACGTGCTCCAGGGGACCGCCCTGGAAGCCCGGGAAGACGGACGAGTTCAGCTTCTTCGCGAAGTCCTTCTTCGCCAGGATGATGCCGCCGCGCGGGCCGCCGAGGGTCTTGTGGGTCGTGGAGGTGACCACGTCCGCGTGCTCGACCGGGTTCGGGTGCAGCCCCGCCGCGACCAGGCCCGCGAAGTGCGCCATGTCGACCCACAGGTACGCCTCGACCTCGTCGGCGATCCGGCGGAACTCGGCGAAGTCGAGCTGACGCGGGTACGCCGACCAGCCGGCGATGATCACCTTCGGGCGGTGCTCCTTGGCCAGCCGCTCGACCTCGGCCATGTCGACCAGACCGGCGTCGTCGACGTGGTAGGCGACCACGTTGAACTGCTTGCCGGAGAAGTTCAGCCGCATCCCGTGGGTGAGGTGGCCGCCGTGCGCCAGGTCCAGGCCGAGGATGGTGTCCCCGGGCTGGGCGAGGGCGAACAGCGCCGCCTGGTTCGCGGAGGCGCCGGAGTGGGGCTGGACGTTGGCGTACTCGGCGCCGAACAGCTCCTTGATCCGGTCGATGGCGATCTGCTCGGCGACGTCGACGTGCTCGCAGCCGCCGTAGTAGCGGCGGCCCGGGTAGCCCTCCGCGTACTTGTTGGTCAGCACCGAGCCCTGGGCCTCCATGACCGCGAGCGGCGCGAAGTTCTCCGAGGCGATCATCTCCAGCGTCGACTGCTGGCGGTTCAGCTCGGCGTCGACCGCGGCGGCGATCTCCGGGTCCAGCTCGTGCAGGGACGTGTTCAGGACAGTCATACGGCTACGACTCCTCAGCCGGCGTTCTGGGCGGTGTACTCGTCGGCGGAGAGCAGGTCGGCCGGCTCCTCGGTGACGCGTACCTTGAACAGCCAGCCGCCCTCGAAGGGGGCCGAGTTCACCAGCGACGGGTCGTTGACGACGTCCTCGTTGACCTCGGTGATCTCACCGGTGACCGGCGAGTACAGGTCCGAGACCGACTTGGTCGACTCCAGCTCGCCGCAGGTCTCACCCGCGGACACCGTGGAACCGACCTCGGGGAGCTGGGCGTAGACCACATCGCCGAGCGCGTTGGCCGCGAACTCGGTGATGCCGACCGTCGAGACGCCGTCCTCGGCGGCCGACAGCCACTCGTGCTCCTTGCTGTAGCGCAGCTGCTGGGGGTTGCTCATGGCCTGAATTCTCCTGTACGCGCGGGAGTGCTGATGAATGGGGGACTGCTGGACCCGCTGCTGAACAGCGGGGATGTGCGCAGGGTCACGTCCGGTGGACGGACCGCGCCCAGTGTCTACTTCTGGCGCTTGTAGAAGGGGAGCGCCACGACCTCGTACGGCTCGTGGCTGCCCCGGATGTCCACGCCGACACCCTCGGCGCCCGGCGCCGCGTGCGCCGCGTCGACGTACGCCATCGCGATCGGCTTGCCCAGGGTGGGGGAGGGGGCGCCGGAGGTGACCTCGCCGATCACCTCGCCGCCCGCGACGACGGCGAACCCGGCCCGCGGCACCCGGCGGCCCTCGGCGACCAGGCCGACGAGCTTGCGCGGCGGGTTCTGCTCGGCCCTGGCGGCGGCCTCGGTGAGCGCCTCGCGGCCCACGAAGTCGCCCTCCTTCTCGAACTTCACCACCCGGCCGAGCCCGGCGTCGAAGGGGGTCAGGGAGGTGGTCAGCTCGTGCCCGTACAGCGGCATGCCCGCCTCGAGGCGCAGGGTGTCCCGGCAGGACAGGCCGCACGGGACCAGGCCGGCGCCCTCGCCCGCCTTGGTCAGCGCCTGCCACAGCTCCACGGCGTGCTCGGGCTTCACGAACAGCTCGAAGCCGTCCTCGCCGGTGTAGCCGGTGCGGGCGATCAGCGCGGGGACGCCGGCGACGGTGCCCGGCAGGCCCGCGTAGTACTTCAGGCCGTCCAGGTCGGCGTCCGTGAGGGACTTCAGGATGCCGGGGGACTCGGGGCCCTGGACCGCGAGCAGCGCGTAGGCGTCCCGGTCGTCGCGCACCTCGGCGTCGAAGCCCGCGGCACGCTCGGTCAGCGCGTCCAGCACCACCTGGGCGTTGGAGGCGTTGGCGACGACCATGTACTCGTGTTCGGCCAGCCGGTAGACGATCAGGTCGTCCAGGATGCCGCCGTCGGCCTGGCAGATCATGGTGTAGCGGGCCCGGCCGACACCGACCGAGGCGATGTTGCCCACCAGCGCGTAGTTCAGCAGGTCGGCCGCCTGCGGCCCGGTCACGGTGATCTCGCCCATGTGGGAGAGGTCGAAGAGACCGGCCTTGGTCCGCACCGCGAGATGCTCGTCGCGCTCGGATCCGTAGCGCAGCGGCATGTCCCAGCCGGCGAAGTCGGTCATCGTCGCGCCGAGCGAGCGATGCAGGGCGTCGAGCGCGGTACGGCGCGGTCCAGTGGGTTCGGTACTGCTCATCGGTCGGTCGTCTCCCAGGGTGCAGGTATGACAGGCGAGGAACGTTCCTCCCCATCTGTCATCGGAACCTGAGAGGTTCGCCATGATCCTCGCGAGGAGTGGTCACGGCTTGCACCTTGGGTGGAGCCACTGTCGCAGCGGCCCGCTTTTCAGATGTGCCTCGCCCGCGCGGTAACGGGGCCTGAGAGATTCAAGGGAGGGACTTGCTCCTTCGGCGTCCCAGCGGAGCTGGCTGGGAACTCTCCCGCGCGGATTCAAGCGGCCGGTATGCAGTTGGCGCGCACATCATTGCACGCCGCGCCCCGCCCCGTCAGGGGCCGCATCTGTAACCGAGCTGTGGCAGTACGCGCACCCAACCGCTGGACCGGCGCATTACCTTCTCTTTACATTCAATGGGCAAAGGGTCTCCGAGCCCACAAGGGGAGGACGATGACGGTGAACAGGACCACGGCCTACGCCGCCACCACCGGTCTCGCGGTGCCGAAGCAGCCCTCCGCTCCGGCCCGTGGGCGCTGCGCGGAGCGTCCGGCCCCGGTCGTCCGCGACCTGCGCGAGCGCGCCGGGCGCAGCCCGCACGACCTGGCGTTCGGCCCCCGCGACCTGGTGGTGATCACCGGCCTGCCCGGCAGCGGCAAGTCCACCCTGATGCACCGCGCGGTCCCCGGCCACCGCGTCGACTCCCAGGACACCCGGGACCGCTGGGACGCCCGGATGCCCCGCCTCCTCCCCTACGCGCTCTACCGCCCCCTGGTCCGGCTCGCCCACTACGCCGCGCTGCGCCGCGCCCTCGGCACCGGCGAGGGGGTCGTCGTGCACGACTGCGGCACCCAGGCCTGGGTGCGCGGCTGGCTGGCCCGCGCGGCCCGGCGCCGCGGCGGCACCCTGCACCTGCTCCTGCTCGACGTCACCGCGGACACCGCCCGCGCGGGCCAGCGCGAGCGCGGCCGCGGTGTCTCCCGCTACGCCTTCCGGCGCCACCGCCGTACGGCGGCCCGTCTGCTGCGCGCGGTGGAGCGGGGAGAACTGCCCGCCGGCTGCGGCTCGGCGGTGCTGCTGGACCGGGACGCCGCGGACGTGCTGCGCCGCATCGGCTTCGCCGGCCGATCCGGCTGAGCGCTGTCACGGCCACCCGCTAGCCTTTTGGACCACAGCAGTGGTTCCCAGCAGGCGGCAGGCAGATGGACTTCTCGGCGGCGGACCTTCCCGCGGACTTCCCGGCACAGACGCACCCCCACCCGCACGGCGGTTGGCCCGGCAACGAACTGGAGGAGGCGCTCTCGGCCTCCCTCGGCATACCCGGCGCGGGCGGCCGGATCGCCGAGGTGCTCGGCCGCAGCCTGCTGTGGGTCCCGCTGCCCAACGGCGGCGGCCCGCACAGCGGCCCGCTGGACCTGCCCACGACGGAGATCGAGGGCCAGGTGTACGTCCCGGTCTTCAGCTCCGAGGAACAGCTCCGCCTGGCCGCCGGCCCCCACATGTCGTACACCGTGGCCCCGGCGGTGGAGTTCGCCCGCGGCCTGCCCCCGCAGGCGGGCATCCTCCTGAACCCCGACGGCGTGGTCGGCCTGCCGCTGCCGCCCGAGGCGGTGGCCGAACTCTGCCGCACCGGCCACACCCCGCTGGACGGCCCCGCCACCGGCGGCCGGGTCCGTCTCTTCGAGCCGGACTGGCAGGACGACCCGGTCGACTTCCTCTCCGCCGCCTCCGCCGAGTTCGCCGGCACCGGCGTGGTGGTCACCGCCCGCCGCTGCCTCGCCTCCGTCGAGACGGCCGACCCGGTGATGTTCGTGGGTGTGGAGCTCTCCCAGTGGGAGGGCGACCTGCGGGCCCTCTCACTGGAGGCCCTCGGCCGGGCCCTGGGTAAAGCCCCGGTCAAATGGCAGGTCAACCTTGTCCTCCTCGACGTCACGGACGACCCGGTGGCCACCTGGCTCAAATCCAACGTCCGCCCCTTCTACCAGTACGGCCACTGACCAGCGGGCTCGGGGGCGGCGGGCCCGAGGGGCACGGGGCCGTGCCGATCGGCGGCTCCGCCGACGGGCGCGCTCAGCCCTCACCCGCACCCGCGCAGGAACACAGGGCCCCGAGCCGATGGGCGCTTAAGCTGTCCCCACACGCGGGGCACTGACAGAAGGGCCGGTAAGACAGGTGAGCGCGAGCCACAGCGGCAGCGTCGAGCACATGCTGCGCCAGGTCACCCCCGGCCGCTACGACGCCTACGAAGAACTGCTGCGCGCCCTCGCCACTCCCTCCTCCGGCCAGATCTGGATGCTGCTGTGGCACGGCCAGGCCGGCTCGCCGGACGCCCAGTACGGGAACATGGAGGTCGACGGCTACGGCTACGCCCCCTGTGTGACCTCCGCGCAGGAACTCTCGGCGAGTGGCTGGAACCGCTCCTACGAGGTGGTCGACGGGCTCGACGTGGCCCGCACCCTCTATCCCGACCACTACGGCCTCTGGCTCAACCCGCACGCCCCGGGCGGCGGCGTCGGCATCCCCTGGCTGGACCTGCGCCGCATCGCCACCGGCCTGGACCGCCGGCCGGCCGGCCCGCTGCGGCTGTCGGAACCCGGTATCGACGTCGCGCAGTTCTACGCCCTGCTGGTGCAGAACGCCCACCGCACCCCGGCCCTGCGCTCACTGCGCCGCGCCTGGGTGCAGCCCGCGCTCGGCGCGCCGTACCTCGCCATCGGCCTGGACGTGTACGACACCTCGCCCGCCGCCGTCGACTCGGTGCGCGCGATGATGCAGCAGTCCGTCGGCGCGGTCCCCGAGGGGCTGCCGGTGTCGACGGTCGCGATGACCGACGACTACGACCCGGTCGTGCTGTGGATGCGGGCCAACGCACGCCCGTTCTACGATCGCGACGCCCACGCGGCCGTTCCCCAGCCGCAGCCGCAGGGCCCGCCGCAGCCCCAGGCGCCGGCCCCCGGTTACGGCTACCCACCGGTCCACGGGGGCTACTGAACAACCGGACCGGGGAGTCCGCCACTTGGACGGTGGTGGAGAAATCGTGTGGGGTGCGGACTTCTCCGCGCGTAGAAGAGCGGTGATTCGTCCGATTGGGGTGGAAGCGCCGCTATGTCCCAAGTGTCCCCCGTTCGGTGGCCGTTACCCCGTGATCGGATAACGGAATCCCCTGGACTGCATCACGGTTGCGCATACTTTCCCCGTCAGCTCTGGCGGGTGATCGCGAAGAAGCAGAAGACTCGCGATTCAGACGTGAGGTGGAACCTCGCGATCGAGGCAAGTCGACAAAGCCGCAAACCGCGGCAGGCGCAAGCCGGTCACCACCGGCGAGAGGGGTCGGGTCACTGTGACCGCACCGATCGAGACCACCGGGGCGGCAGCCGAGGCACAGCCGGAAGCTGTGCTCGAGGGTGCCGATAAGGGGCGGATCGAGGGTCGTTCTCTCGGGCAGATCGCCTGGTCGAGATTCAAGAGGGACAAGGTCGCCGTGGCGGGTGGCGTCATCGTCGTCCTGCTCATCGCGCTGGCCGTCCTCTCCCGGCCTCTGCAGGCCCTGCTCGGACTCGACCCCAACGCCTTCCACCAGGACCTGATCACTCCCGACACCTCGCTGCCCAAGGGCAGTTGGGGCGGCATGAGCGCGGACCACCCGCTCGGCGTGGACCCCAAGTTCGGCCGGGACATCGCCACCCGCGTCCTGGAGGGCTCCTGGGTGTCGCTGGTGGTCGCCTTCGGCGCCACGATCCTGTCCAACGTGATCGGCGCCATCATGGGCGTCGTCGCGGGTTACTACGGCGGCCGGGTCGACAACGTCATCAGCCGCCTGATGGACACCTTCCTCGCCTTCCCCCTCCTGCTGTTCGCCATCGCGATCTCCGCCACGCTCCAGGGCGGCGCGTTCGGCCTCAACGGGCTCCCGCTCCACCTGAGCGTGCTGATCTTCGTCATCGGCTTCTTCAACTGGCCCTACCTGGGCCGGATCGTGCGCGGCCAGACCCTCGCCCTGCGTGAGCGCGAGTTCGTGGACGCCTCCCGCGGCATGGGTGCCAAGGGCCCGTACATCCTGTTCCGGGAGCTGATGCCCAACCTGGTCGGCCCGATCATCGTCTACTCGACGCTGCTCATCCCGACCAACATCCTCTTCGAGGCGTCCCTGAGCTTCCTCGGTGTCGGCATCCAGCCCCCGCAGGCCTCCTGGGGCGGCATGCTCCGCGAAGCGGTCACCTACTACCAGGTCGATCCCCAGTACATGATCGTGCCCGGTCTCGCCATCTTCGTGACCGTCCTGGCGTTCAATCTGCTGGGCGACGGTCTCCGCGACGCTCTCGACCCGCGCAGCCGTTGACGCCTGCCACCGCCCGAGAGCCCGAAAAGTTTCCGACTATGGAGGGGAAAGCGCCCATCATGCGAAGGTCAGCGCTGGCCGCTATCGCGGCCATCGGCTCCGCCAGCCTGCTCGTTGCAGGTTGCAGCAAGGCCGATGACAACAAGGACAACAACGGCTCGTCCGCCGGGGCCAACGCCGCGACCAAGGGTGTGGTCAACGCTTCCGCCAAGAAGGGCGGCACGGTCACCTACGAGCTGTCCGACGTGCCGGACTCCTTCGACCCCGGCAACACGTACTACGCGTACATGTACAACCTCAGCCGGCTCTACGCCCGCCCGCTGATGACGTTCCAGCCCGGCGCCGGCGAGAAGGGCAACACCCTCGTCCCGGACCTCGCCGCGAGCAAGGGCGTCCCGAGCGACGGCGGCAAGACCTGGACGTACAAGCTGCGTTCGGGCCTGAAGTACGAGGACGGCTCGCCGATCACCTCGAAGGACGTCAAGTACGCCGTCGAGCGCTCCAACTTCGCGCGTGACGTGCTCTCCCTCGGCCCGAACTACTTCCAGCAGTTCATGGCGAAGGGCGACAAGTACAAGGGCCCCTACAAGGACAAGAGCGCCAAGGGCCTGTCCTCCATCGAGACGCCGGACGACGGCACGATCGTCTTCCACCTGAACCAGGCGTTCCAGGAGTTCGACTACCTCGTCGCCGCCCCGCAGACGGCCCCGGTGCCCCAGTCCAAGGACAAGGGCGTCGACTACGTCAAGCACATCGTGTCGTCGGGCTCGTACAAGTTCCAGAGCTACGAGGACGGCAAGCAGGCCGTGCTCGTGCGCAACGAGAACTGGGACGCGAAGACCGACCCGCTGCGCAAGCAGCTGCCGGACAAGATCGTCGTCAAGCTGAAGGTCAACCCGGAGACCATCGACCAGGACGTCCTGGCCGGTGACGCGATCGACCTGGCCGGTGCCGGCGTCCAGGCCTCCACGCAGGCCAAGGTGCTCACCGACACGGCGAAGAAGGCCGGCACGGACAACACCTACGGTGGCCGCCTCGTCTACATGGCGATCAACACCAAGGTGAAGCCGTTCGACAAGGTCGAGTGCCGCAAGGCCGTGCAGTACGCGATCGACAAGGTCTCGGTGCAGACCGCCGAGGGCGGCCCGATCCGCGGCGACATCGCCTCCACCGTGCTGCCCCCGGACATCCCGGGCTACGAGAAGTCGGACGTCTACGCGACCTCCGGCAACAAGGGTGACGCGGCCAAGGCCAAGGAGCAGCTGAAGGCCTGCGGCAAGTCGTCGATCAGCACCAACATCTCGGCCCGCTCGGACCGTCCGCAGGAGATCGACGCCGCCACGGCGATCATCAACTCGCTGAAGAAGGTCGGCATCAACGCCAGCCTGAAGCAGTACCCGTCCGGCAAGTACTTCACCGACTACGCCGGTGTCCCGAAGTTCACCAAGAAGCAGAACGTCGGTCTGATCATGATGCAGTGGGGTGCCGACTGGCCCTCCGGCTACGGCTTCCTGCAGCAGATCCTGAACGGCAAGGCGATCAGCCAGTCGGGTAACACCAACCTGTCGCAGTACGACAACAAGGACGTCAACTCCCTGCTGGGCAAGGCGATCGGTACCCAGGACGACACCGAGCGCAACAGCCTGTACACGCAGATAGACAAGAAGACCATGGACGACGCCGTCCTCGTTCCGCTGACCTACTTCAAGGTCCTGCTGGCCCGCCCGCAGAACTACACCAACCTGGTTTCCACGGCGGCCTTCAGCGGTCAGTACGACTACCTCAACATCGGCGTCGCGTCGAAGTAGCAGCCCCGGAAGGCAGGTGAAGGCATTGGTGCCCGCGGGCTTCGCGGCCCGCGGGCACCAGCGCCGGTCCCCGTGATCTCGTACATCCTCCGCCGGACGTTCGCGGCAGTGATCCTGCTGCTGGTCGTCTCCGCGGTCACCTTCGCCATCTTCTTCCTGCTGCCACGGCTTGCCGGCCAGACAGCGGACCAGCTGGCGCAGCAGTACATCGGCAAGAGTCCGTCGAAGGCGGACATCGTCGCTGTCAAGCACAACCTCGGTCTGGACCAGCCTGTCTACGTCCAGTACTGGCACTTCATCAAGGGGATCGTGGCCGGCGCCACCTACGACCTCGGCCCCACCACGGTGCACTGCGACGCACCCTGCTTCGGTTACTCCTTCAAGAACCACCAGGCAGTGTGGCCGGAGCTCACCTCCCGTCTTCCGATCACCCTGTCGCTGGCCGTCGGTGCCGCCGTGCTGTGGCTGGTCTCGGGCGTCGTGGCCGGTGTCATCTCCGCGCTGAAGCCGCGTTCGTTCCTCGACCGGACCTTCATGGGCATCGCGCTCACCGGCGTCTCGCTGCCCATGTTCTTCACGGGCAACCTGGCGATCCTGCTCTTCACCTATCAGTGGCCGATCTTCGGCAAGACCTACGTCCCGCTCACCGAGAACCCGGCACAGTGGGCCAACACCCTCATCCCGGCGTGGTGTTCGCTCGCCCTGCTGTACTCCGCCATCTACGCGCGGCTGACCCGCTCGGGCATGCTGGAGACGATGAGCGAGGACTTCATCCGCACGGCCCGCGCCAAGGGCCTGCGGGAGCGCACCGTCGTCACCCGGCACGGACTGCGCGCCGCCCTGACCCCGATCATCACGGTGTTCGGCATGGACATCGGTCTGCTGCTCGGCGGTGCCGTGATCACCGAGTCGGTGTTCTCGCTGCCCGGCATCGGCCAGTACGCGGTGCAGGGCATCACCGACAACGACCTGCCGAAGATCCTCGGCGTGACGCTGCTCGCCGCCGCCTTCGTCGTCTTCGCAAATCTCCTGGTGGACGTGCTCTACGCCGCCGCCGACCCGCGGGTGAGGCTCTCGTGACCGAACTCTCCAAGACCGGCGCCGCCGTGGGCGAGCCCACCTCCGCGTCCCAGCCCCCCAAGGCCTTCCTCGAGGTCCGCGACCTCAGGGTGCACTTCCCGACCGACGACGGCCTGGTCAAGTCCGTCGACGGGCTCAGCTTCTCGCTGGAGAAGGGCCGCACCCTCGCCGTCGTCGGTGAGTCCGGCTCCGGCAAGTCGGTGACCTCGCAGGCCATCATGGGTCTGCACCGGCTCGGCACCCGCGGCAAGAACGTGCGGATGACCGGCGAGATCTGGCTGGACGGCAAGGAACTGGTCTCCGCCGCCCCGGACGAGGTGCGCAAGCTCCGCGGCCGCGAGATGGCGATGATCTTCCAGGACCCGCTGTCCGCGATGCACCCGTACTACAAGGTCGGCGACCAGATCGTCGAGGCCTACCGGGTGCACCACGACGTCAGCAGGAAGGTCGCCCGCAAGCGCGCCATCGAGATGCTCGACCGCGTCGGCATCCCCGAGCCCGCCAAGCGCGTGGACGGCTACCCGCACGAGTTCTCCGGCGGTATGCGCCAGCGCGCCATGATCGCCATGGCGCTGGTGAACAACCCCGAGCTGCTCATCGCGGACGAGCCCACCACCGCCCTCGACGTCACCGTCCAGGCGCAGATCCTCGACCTGATCCGGGATCTGCAGAAGGAGTTCGGCTCCGCGGTCATCATGGTCACCCACGACCTCGGTGTGGTCGCCGAGATCGCCGACGACGTCCTCGTGATGTACGGCGGCCGGTGTGTCGAGCGCGGGCCGGCCGCCCGGGTCTTCGAGGAACCGCAGCACCCCTACACCTGGGGTCTGCTCGGCTCGATGCCCCGCATCGACCGCGACACCTCCGAACGGCTCATCCCGGTCAAGGGCCAGCCGCCGAGCCTCATCAACGTCCCCTCGGGCTGCGCCTTCCACCCGCGCTGCCCGTACGCGGACATCCCCAAGGGGAATGTCACCCGCACCGTGCGCCCCGAGCTGGAGCAGGTGAGCACCGGGCACTGGTCCGCCTGCCACCTCCCGGCCGAGGACCGTGAGCGGATCTGGACCGAAGAGATTGCGCCGAAGCTGTGAGTGAGACCAAGAAGACGGACGAGGCCGTGATCCCGCAGCAGGCGCAGGCCCCCGCGGCCGACTCGGCGGACCGTGAGGTGCTGCTCAGGGTCGAGGGCCTGAAGAAGCACTTCCCGATCAAGAAGGGCATCCTCCAGCGCCAGGTCGGCGCGGTGAAGGCCGTCGACGGGATCGACTTCGAGGTGCGCAAGGGCGAGACCCTGGGCGTGGTGGGCGAGTCGGGCTGCGGCAAGTCGACCATGGGCCGGGTCATCACCCGCCTCCAGGACCCGACCGGCGGCACGATCACCTTCGATGGCCGGGACATCACGACGCTGCGGACCGGGCAGATGCGCCCGCTGCGCCGCGACATCCAGATGATCTTCCAGGACCCGTACGGCTCCCTGAACCCGCGCCACACCATCGGCTCGATCGTCTCCGCGCCGTTCCGGCTGCAGGGCGTCGAGCCCGAGGGCGGGGTGAAGAAGGAGGTCCAGCGGCTGCTGGAGCTGGTCGGTCTGAGCCCCGAGCACTACAACCGCTACCCGCACGAGTTCTCCGGCGGCCAGCGCCAGCGCATCGGCATCGCCCGCGCGCTCGCCCTGAAGCCGAAGCTGGTCGTGGCCGACGAGCCGGTCTCCGCGCTGGACGTGTCGATCCAGGCGCAGGTCGTGAACCTCATGGACGACCTCCAGCAGGAACTCGGTCTCACCTACGTGATCATCGCGCACGACCTGTCGGTCGTCCGGCATGTCTCGGACCGGATCGCGGTGATGTACCTCGGCAAGATCGTCGAGCTGGCCGACCGCACCTCGCTGTACGAGGCGCCGATGCACCCGTACACCAAGGCGCTGATGTCGGCGGTGCCGGTGCCGGACACCAAGCGCCGGGGCCAGAAGAGCGAGCGCATCCTGCTCCGCGGCGACGTGCCCTCGCCCATCGCCCCGCCGCCCGGCTGCCGGTTCCACACCCGCTGCTGGAAGGCGACGGACATCTGCCGGACGACCGAGCCGCAGCTCCTCGAGCTGAAGCCCGGCCAGCGCGTCGCCTGCCACCACCCGGAGAACTTCGCCGACCAGGCCCCGCAGGACACGGTGCTGCTGTCGGTGGCGAAGGAAGCGTCGGAGCTGGTCCCGGACGTCGTGCTGGAGGAGTCGGCGGCAGCCGCCGCCGAGGCCGCCGGGACGGACGCCGCGGAGAAGCCCGCGGCTGCCGGGGGCGACGCGACGGGGACGGCCGAGGCCGCCGCGGAGGAGAAGTCCGGGGCCGACGCCACGGTCAAGCCCGAGACGGACGCCGCGGACGAGCCCGCGGCCGACGCCGAGGGCAAGCCCGCGGCCGACGCTCAGGAGGAGCCCGCGAGCGCCGAGGCCGACGCGCCCGCCGAGGCCGACGCGCCCGCCGAGGCCGACGCGGCCGCGGAGCCCGAGGCCGACGCGGAGGAGTCCGACGCGGTGAAGGAGTCGGCGAAGGCCGCCGAGGCCGTCGCCGAGGCCGGTTCCGTGAAGACCGGGCCCGGTGCCAAGACCTCGGCCGGCGAGGCCGGGACCGAGGCCGTCGTTCCCGCCGAGGAGCCCGCCGCCGACACCGACTCCCAGGAGTCAACCGGCAAGTAGCACATGACAGAACTGCAAAGTCATGTACATGTCTGAGCGGGAGAGTGCAGAGTCGTCCGTGCCCGACCACTGATCGGCACGCTCGAAGGGACGACCATGGCACTCTCCCGTTCGGCACGGTTAGGGGCCCTCGCCACCGCGGCGGCCTCCTTCCTCCTCATCGCGGCGTCACCCGCCCCGACCGCCGGCGCGCCCGGCATCGGCGACACCTACTTCCCCGGACTCGGCAACGGCGGCTTCGACGCCCGCCACTACGACCTGGACATCGCCTACGCTCCCGGCACCGGCCGACTGGACGGCCGTACCACCCTCACGGCACGCGCCACCCGGAACCTCTCCTCCTTCGATCTCGACCTCCAGCGGCTGGAGATCACCCGGGTCGAGGTCGACGGCTCGAGCGCGCGCTTCACCCGGGACGGCGACGAGGTCACCGTCACCCCGCGCCACACCCTGCGCAAGGGCCGCGAGTTCACCGTCTCGGTCACCTACGGCGGCATACCCGAACCGCTCGGCGGCCCCATCATCTTCGGCTCGGACTACGGCTGGATGAAGACGCCCGACGGCGTCTTCGTGGCCTGCGAACCGAACGCCGCCTCCACCTGGTTCCCGTCCAGCGACCACCCTTCCGACAAGGCCACGTACGACATCCGGATCAAGGCGCCCAAGGGCCTGACCGGTGTCTCCAACGGGCGGCTCGTCTCCACCCGCGACCGGGGCGGTTCGACGTACACGCACTGGCGGGAGAGCCGGCCGATGGCCACGTACCTCGCGACCGCCACCATCGGCAGGTTCGACGTGCGGACGGGCCGCACCCCGGGCGGCATCCCCGTCTACGTCGCCATCGACCCCGTGCTGAAGAACAGCAACAACGTCGACGTCTACGCAGTCACCGCCGCCGCCACCGACTACTGGTCCCAGGTCTTCGGCCCTTACCCCTTCGAGGAGACCGGCGCCATCGTGGACGACATGCCCGAGGCCGGGTTCTCGCTGGAGGTGCAGAGCAAGCCCGCCTACTCGGCCGTGCGCAACGAGTCGACGATCGTGCACGAACTGGCCCACCAGTGGTTCGGCGACTCGGTGAGCGTGGCGCGGTGGAAGGACATCTGGCTCAACGAGGGCTTCGCCACCTACGCCCAGTGGCTGTGGGCGGAGCACCAGGGCACCCGCTCGGCCCACGACTCCTTCCGCGCCGCCTACGACGCCCGGCCCGCCGACTCCTCCTTCTGGCAGATCAAGGTGGCCGACCCGCAGCGGGACACCATGTTCGCCTCCGCCGTGTACCAGCGCGGCGCGATGACCCTGCAGCTGCTGCGCGAGCGGATCGGCGACCGGGCGTTCTTCAGGCTGCTGCCCGCCTGGACCCGGCTGCACCGGTACGGCAACGCGGACACGGCCGACTTCGTCCGGCTCGCCGAGCGGATCAGCGGGCAGCGACTGGGCGATCTGTTCGGCACCTGGCTCTATACGACAGGCAGGCCGACCCTCTGAACCTGTACTTGTAAGGTGCACACCCGCTGACAGGTGAGAATGTCAGGGTGCAGCTCCAGCAACTCTTCAGTCCCTCCGTCCAGCACACGCTCGATGTCATCGGCATCTTCGTGTTCGCGATCTCCGGTGCTCTGCTGGCCGTCCGGAAGAACTTCGACATCTTCGGGATCGCCGTGCTCGCCGAGGTCACGGCGCTGGGCGGGGGGCTGTTCCGCGACGTGGTCATCGGGGCCGTGCCCCCGGCGGCCTTCACGGACCTCGGGTACTTCCTCACCCCGCTGATCGCCACGCTCGTGGTGTTCTTCCTGCACCCGCACGTGGAGCGGATCCAGACGGGGGTGCTCGTCTTCGACGCGGCCGGTCTCGGCCTGTTCTGCGTCAGCGGCACCACCAAGGCGTACTCCTACGGGCTCAACCTGACCGCGTCGGCGACCCTCGGCCTCGCCACGGCGGTCGGCGGCGGTGTGCTGCGGGACGTGCTCGCCAACGAGGTCCCGTCACTGCTGCGCTGGGACCGCGACCTGTACGCGGTCCCGGCGATCGTCGGCGCCACCATGGTGGCCCTGTGCATCCGCTACGACGCCCTGACCCCGCTCACCAGCGGGCTCGCGGTCGTCACCGCCTTCGTCCTGCGGCTGCTCGCGATGAAGTTCCACTGGCGAGCGCCGCGTGCGTGGAACCGGCGCTCGACAGTGACCGAGGAGTAGCCCCGGCGGCCCCGTTTCCGCTGCCGGTGCCGCTCAGGGGTGCCGTGCCGGCCCCGGCGAGCGAGCCGTCCTCGCCCCTGGCGCGGTTCTGGCCCATCTGCAGGGTCAGCCAGCGGAACACCTCGGGGACCTGTGGCCGCCACAGCGCCATGGTGTGACCGCCGGCGCTGCGCGGCAGGAACACCACGTGCACGGTCGTCGGCGCCTTGGCGACCGCCTGCAGTGCCGCGCCCGCCTGGTAGCCGTCGCCGGACTCGCCGGAGACGTAGAGGGCGATCCGGGGCGGCTCGGCCGCCTTCCGCAGCAGCAGGTAGGGGTTGTTCCGGGCGCGCAGGGCGGGACTCTGGGCGGCCAGCGAGTTCCGCTCGCCGATCGGGTCGTTGTAGCCGGACAGGCTCACGGCGGCCCGGTAGCGGTCGGGGTGGGCCACGGCCAGTTTGACCGCGCAGTGCGCGCCGGCCGAGTAGCCGGCCACCGCCCATCCCGACGGCGCCGGCTGGGCGCGGAAGTTGTCCAGCACCATCCTCGGCACGTCGACGCTGAGCCAGCTGTCGGCGTTGACCTGCCCCGGGACGTTGGCGCAGCCCGTGTCGACGCCGGCCAGCAGGTTGGTGCGCGGCGCGACCAGGATGAAGGGCGCCACCCGGCCGTCGCGCATCAGCGGCAGCACCTGCTGGTGCGCCCCGAGCGCCCCGAACCAGGCCTTCGCCGAGCCCGGGTAGCCCGGGAGCAGCTCCACGACCGGGAACCTGCGGTGGCGGTAGGCGGGTTCGCCGTACTGGGGCGGCAGCCAGACGTAGACCTCGGCGTTCACGCCGGAGACCCGCCCCCGGAGCTGGGTGACGCGCACCCCGCCCGCCGCGCGCATCCCGGCGCCGTCGGCCGGCCGGAAGACCTGCGCGACCCTGGGCAGCCGCTTCAGGGCGATCCCGCCGGTGCCGTCCCGGCCGAGGTCGGCGGCCCGCTGGACGTGGTCGCCGGTGCCGATGAGGTCGGCCCAGTTGTCGTACAGGCCGTTCTGGTTGTTGACCAGCACGAAGACCAGCGTGACGGCCGTGCCCTGGGTGAACAGCAGCATCAGCACCCGGGCCGCGGCGCGCAGCGGCTTCGGCCCGGGCGTCCTCGACCACAGCAGGAGCGGCAGTATGAGGGCGACCACGGAAAGCACGACGACCGTGCAGAGGAACGGAGTCCCGGTGAGGCTCATGTCCCCATAGAGGGTGATCACCGGCCGGGGGTTGTGGACGTGTCCGGACACTTACCTGGAAATTGCCGGAATCTCACCCGGGGGGCCCTCTTGCCAGGGCCGAGTGGCCGGATCGCGTTCACCCGCCCCGACCATCAAAAGCTACCGCTTAGTAATTTCCTGTTGTACCGTTCACCCATGCCAGAAGCAGCTTCCGCACCCTCCCCCACTCTCGGCTTCGCTCGAGCGGGGGGACCCCCATCGTCGCGGGCCGTGATCGGCGACAGCGAGTTCGACCGTGACACGGCGGTCACCCGGCGCGAGACCGGCGTCTACGACATCGACCTCTCGGCCGGCTGGACCATCATCAACGCCGTCAACGGCGGCTATCTGCTGGCCGTCCTCGGCAGGGCCCTCGCGGACACCCTTCCGCACCCGGACCCCTTCACCGTCTCCGCGCACTACCTGACCGCGTCCCAGCCGGGCCCGGCGGTCGTCCGCACGCAGACCGTCCGCACCGGCCGCACCCTCTCCACGGGCCAGGCCTCGCTCGTCCAGTTCGACGACGAGGGCAACGAGGTCGAGCGGATCCGCGTCCTCGCCTCCTACGGCGACCTCGCCGGCCTGCCCGACGACGTCCGTACGACGGCCGCCCCGCCGGCGATCCCGCCGCTGGACCAGTGCTTCGGCCCGGAGGACGGCCCCGCCCCGGTCGATGGCAGCTCGGCCATCGCCGACCGGCTGATGCTCAAGCTGGACCCCGCCACCCTCGGCTGGGCCCTCGGCGCGCCCTCCGGCAAGGGCGAGATGCGGGCCTGGTTCGGGCTGGCCGACGGCCGCGACGCCGACCCGCTCTCGCTGCTGCTCGCGGTGGACGCGCTGCCGCCCACCGCCTTCGAGATCGGCCTCAAGGGCTGGGTGCCCACGGTGGAACTCACCGTCCACGTCCGGCACCGCCCGGCCCCCGGACCGCTGCGGGTGTCGATCACCACCCGCAACCTGGCCGGCGGATTCCTGGAGGAGGACGCCGAGGTCTGGGACAGCGCGGACCGGCTGGTCGCCCAGTCCCGGCAGCTCGCCCGGGTCAGGCTCGGCTGAGCGGGGTGCGGCCCAGCCAGGCCGCCAGTTCCTCGTAGACACCGGCGCCCTCGGGGGCGCCGGTGCGGGCGGCGAACGGGGTGGCGGCGTCCCTCGGCCTGGAGTCGGGCAGCACCCGGCGGGCGTTGGCGAGTGAGAACTCGGCCAGCTCCGGGTCGAGCTCCAGCGGATGGCCGAGGGCCTCGGCGAGGTCCCAGGTGTGGGTCACGATCTCCATCACGTAACCCGACAGCGCCGCGTGGCCCGGGACCTCGCCCCACGGCACGCGCACGGTCGTCACCATCCGCTCGTCGCTCTCCCAGGCCCTGAGCACCCGGACCCTGACCTCGTCGTAGGCGGCGGCCCAGCCGTCGTCGGCGACGCCGTCGGTGGACGGGTCCACGGCGAGCCCGTCACCACCCTCGCCGACCACCGCGATCCGCCGGGTGCCACCGACGACATGGCCGAACAGGCCACGGACGTCGAACTCGGAACAAGGGGTCGGCCGGGTGAGGTCCTCGGGGCGCACGGTCTTGATGAGCGCGGCCGCCTGCTCGGTGGCGCGGACGTAGTAGGGGCGCGGGTCGGTGAACTCGTTCGTCATGACATGCCTCTCGGTGAGTCGGTGCGCCGAGCATCCCCGGATAACCTGACACCTGCCGTCAACATTTGCGTGGACCGGGACGCGGCGGGATTCTGGGCCCGTGAAGTCCGACCGGCTGCTGTCGATCCTGCTGCTCCTGCAGACCCGCGGGCGCGTTCCGGCGCGCGAACTGGCCGACCGGCTCGAGGTGTCGGTCCGCACCATCTACCGGGACGTCGAGGCCCTGTCGGCGTCCGGTGTGCCGGTGTACGCCGAGCGCGGCCGGCACGGCGGCATCGAACTCCTCGCCGGTTTCCGCACCGACGTCACCGGCCTGACCGCGGACGAGTCCCGGGCGCTGTTCATCCTGGCCGCGCAGGGCGCCCACGCGGCGCTCGGCCTCGACACCGCGCTCGGCTCCGCCCTGCGCAAGGTGATGGCCGCCCTGCCGGCGCCGCACCGGCCCGCAGCCGAGATCACCAGCCGCCGCATCCTGGTCGACGCCACCCGCTGGCTCGGCGGCCCCCAGCAGGCCGTGGACCTGGAGGTGCTGCAGGACGCGGTCTTCTCCGACCGGCGGCTGCGGCTGCGCTACCGGCACAGCGGGGACCGGGAGCCGTCGACGTACACGGTGGACCCCTACGGTCTGGTCGCCAAGGCCGGGGTCTGGTACCTCGTCGCCGACCGCCGGGGCACGCCCCGGCTGTTCCGCGCCGACCGGGTGCGCTCGGCCCGGCTGCTCGACGATCCCGTGCGGCGGCGGCCGGGCGTCGAACTCGCCGACGTCTGGGAGGTGCTGCGCCGGCAGGTGGAGGAGCGGCCGGGGGACGGTGTCGACGTCACCGTGCGGGTGCGGCGCGAACGCCTCGACATGTTCCGGCGGATGGCCGCCGCGCAACTGACCGAGGTCCCCGACGACGACGGTGTGAGCGACTGGGTCACCGCCCGGCTGTCGTATCCGGTGCTGCGCGCGGTGCGCCAACTGCTCGGTTTCTCGGACCAGGTGGAGATCCTGGGCCCGTCCGAGGCGCGCGCGGAACTGCTGCGGGCGGTCCGCTCCGTCACGGCCCTGTACCAGGAGACCGGTTCGGACGGTGGCCGAAGTGCCTGATGAACCGCGGTACTTGTGGCGCGCTTTGCCCGATTGACAGCGCGGGGACAGGGCAGGCCCAAGCGCGCCCTATGCGCCGCTGGTTCAGTGCCCGCCTCAGGTCTTCCTCATCCTCCGTGGAGCTGTCTCTCATGAAGCGTGCCCGTCTCCTCCCCGCCGCCGTCCTGCTGGCGTTCTCCCCGCTGCTGCTGACCGCGTGCGGCTCGGACGACTCGTCCTCCTCGACCGGCGGCTCCGGGCAGCAGGCCTGCCGGGCGCCGTCCGGCAGGCCGGCCGGCACGGCGGGATGCCGTCCGGCGCGCCCTCGGGGGCCTCCACCGCGAGGCCGAGCGGCGCGCCCACGGGGATGCCCTCCGGTGCGCCCTCGGGGAGGCCCAGCGGTGCGCCGAGCGGAGCGCCCGGTGGCGGCCAGGGCGGCCCCGGTGGCGGGCAGGGCGGCGGCTGCGGCGGGCCCGCTGGGGGAGCGGCCGGGGGACAGGCGGAGGGGCAGGCACAGCAGGGCTGACGAGCCGACAGGCGCCGGGCCGGCGGGGGCGGGTCAGTCCAGCCAGTGGTGGCGGCCGATGCTGATGAGCCGCAACTGCCGCCGGGCCAGCAGGGTGACGCGTTCCCGCTCGTCCTCCGGCGCCTCCAGCGACTCCAGGAACAGGGAGGCGGTCAGCAGCATCTGGTCGACGTAGAGGTGCGCGAGCATCCGCAGGTCGTCGTCGTCCCAGCCGCGCGCCTCCGGGTCGCCCGCCAGCTCGGCCTTCACCTCCTCGGCGAAACGGGCCAGTTGGTCGCGGATGGCCTCGCGGACCGGCTGAACTCCGCCATGTCGCTCACGGGCGATGAAACGGACGTGTGCGGGGTACGCGTCTACGTGGCGGGCGATCAGCTCGACGGCGCGCGTGATGCGTTCCCCGCTGTCGCCGGCCGCGGACACCGTCGTCCGCACCATCGGATGCAGGCTGCCCAGCGCCTCGTCGACCAGGGCCACACCGAGGTCGGCGGTGGAGCGGAAGTGCCGGTAGAAGGCGGTCGGAGCGACCCCGACGGCACGGGTGACCTCGCGCAGGCCGAGGCTGCTCAGGCTCTGCTCCTCCAGAAGAGCGAGCGCCGCGTCCAGAAACGCCTGCCGCGTCTTCTGCTTCTGGGCCTGCCGGATGCCGAGGGTGTGACTCATGTCATCCAGTTAACAACTGTTCTCCGGAATTGGGAAGCCGCGAGAAGCGCTAGACTCGAAGTCAGTGAACAACTGTTACTACAACTGTTCACCGAAGGTTCACAAGCGAACAACACGAGGCAACTCGGAGGGGGGATCTCATCCCATGCTGTTCCTCGTCGCCGCACTCATGCTCCTCGGTGTCGTGCTGGGCACCGTCGCCCACGCGCCGCTGACCGTCACCGCCGCCGCGGCCGCCGTCATCGCCGTCTGGCTCGGCATCTTCGCGATCCGCGAGCGCCACGGCCGCCGCCGCCACACCTCGGCCAACTGACCGTCGGCCGACCGTCCGCACCGACTTCCTGGAGCTGAGCACCATGCAACTCACCGCACCGGCCTCGGGCCGCACGGAGAACCGCCCGCGCACGCGCGACGCCGACGGCATGGCCGTGGCGTCCTTCATCCTCGGCCTCCTCGGCCTGCTCGTCCTCAACGTCTTCCTCGGCCCGGTCGCCATCGTCCTGGCCGCCGTCGCCCTGTGGCGCGGCACGTCCCGCCGCGGACGCGCCTGGCTGGGCCTGAGCCTGGGCATCGCCGACCTGGCGGTCCTGGGCCTCGCGATGGACCTGTCCAACACGGTGTCCTGGAGCCTGTGAGGCGACCGGCGTGCCGCCGTCGCGGCCGGGGGCGCCGTGAGGGCGCCGTAGAATCGGCGTCACCATGGCTTACCTCGACCACGCCGCGACGACCCCGATGCTCCCGGAGGCGGCGGAGGCGCTGACCGCCCAGCTGAGCATCACGGGCAACGCCTCCTCCCTCCACGCGTCCGGCCGCATGGCCCGCCGTACCGTCGAGGAGTCCCGCGAGACCCTGGCGGAGGCGCTGGGTGCCCGCCCCAGCGAGGTGGTGTTCACCTCGGGCGGCACCGAGGCCGACAACCTCGCGGTGAAGGGCCTGTACTGGGCCCGCCGCGCCGCCGACCCGGCCCGCACCCGGGTCCTCGCCAGCCCCGTCGAGCACCACGCCGTCCTCGACGCCGTGCACTGGCTCGGTGAGCACGAGGGCGCCGTCGTCGAGTACCTCCCCGTCGACTCCCACGGCCGCGTCCACGCCGACGCACTGCGCGAGGCCATCGCCCGCGACCCCGGCAGCGTCGCCCTGGCCACCGTGATGTGGGCCAACAACGAGATCGGCACCGTCATGCCGGTCCGTGAACTGGCCGACGTCGCCGCCGAGTTCGACGTGCCGCTGCACGCCGACGCGGTCCAGGCCTTCGGTCAGGTCCCGGTCGGCTTCGCCGACTCCGGCCTCGCCGCGCTCACCGTGTCGGGCCACAAGATCGGCGGCCCTTACGGCATCGGCGCGCTGCTCCTCGGCCGCGAGTACACCCCGGTGCCCGTCCTGCACGGCGGCGGCCAGGAGCGCCATGTCCGCTCCGGCACCCTCGACGTGCCCGCCGTGGCCTCCTTCGCGGTGGCCGGCCGGCTCGCCGCCGAGCAGCGCGAGTGGTTCGCGCGGGAGATCGGCGCCCTGCGGGACCAGTTGGTGGACGCCGTCCGTACGGCCGTACCGGACGCGATCCTCGGCGGCGACCCCGCACCCGGTGGCCGGCTCCCGGCCAACGCGCACTTCACCTTCCCCGGCTGCGAGGGCGACTCCCTGCTGCTCCTGCTGGACGCCCAGGGCATCGAGTGCTCCACCGGCTCCGCCTGCACCGCGGGCGTCGCGCAGCCGAGCCACGTCCTGCTCGCCACCGGCACCGACCCGGACCTGGCGCGCGGCACCCTGCGCTTCTCCCTCGGGCACACCTCGACGGAGGCGGACGTGGAGGCGGTCGCCAAGGCCATCGGCCCCGCGGTGGAACGCGCGCGGGCGGCCGGGCTCAGCTGACGCGCGGGCCGCCGGGCTCAGCCGACGCACGGGCCGCCGCCGTGGGGCGCGCCGCCCGGCCCGGCGCACGCGAAAGACCTACGAAACAAGTTCCCTTCGCCGGCATTGTCCGGATCAGGTGCTGGGGGTCGCCTTCGGTCCAGTCCTTGCGACCTTCCGGCCTCTCAGTCCTAGCGTCGACGTCGGCCTCGGCGGAAGCCTCGTGCCTCTCGCAGAAGTCGGCTACGCCGCTGTAACTCCCTCACTCATCCCGTAGGCCTGCTCTCACCATAGAACTTCTCGTTTCGGACAAAAAGGGGCTGAACCTTGATTCTTTTCCAGGCCCTCATCTCGCCTGCCGCACCAGCCCCATGTAGCGCTTCCAGTCCCAGTGCGGCCCCGGATCCGTGTGATCCGTCCCCGGCACCTGCGCGTGCCCTATGACGTGCTCCCGGTCGACGGGTATGCCGTACCGCCCGCAGATCGCGGCCGTCAGCCGGGCCGACGCGGTGT
This sequence comes from Streptomyces sp. NPDC047869, assembly GCF_040704065.1. Classification (NCBI taxonomy): domain Bacteria; kingdom Bacillati; phylum Actinomycetota; class Actinomycetes; order Kitasatosporales; family Streptomycetaceae; genus Streptomyces; species Streptomyces sp. NPDC047869. Next base: position 65,757 of record NZ_JBEYRK010000024.1, on the reverse strand, counting down.
ACATCGCGTCCGTGAAGGAGGAGGCGTCCTCCACGAAGCCCTCGTGCTCGATGCCGACGCTGCGCTCGTTGTACTCCCGGTTGCCGGCGTGGAACGCCACGTCCAGCTCCCGTATGAGCTGGGTGACCCGTCCGTCCCTGCGCACGATGTAGTGCGCCGCGGCGCCGTGCGCCGGGTCCTGGAAGGCCCGTACGGCGCTCGAATAGCCGCCCTGCGTGACATGGACGACGACACGGTCGACGGCGTAGTCGTCCGGGCGGTCCGCGCGGCGGTAGTTCGCCGGGTCCGCCGCCGTCCAGCGCGCGCCCCGGAAGTCCACCGCCCCGGCCACCCGTGACTTCTCCACCCCTGGCAGCCGCCACCAGAGGTGGGACGGCTCCTCCCGGGCCAGCGCGGCCGTGCCCACGGCGGCCGCCAGCCCGCCGATGAACAGCGCCCGCCGCCCCGGCCGCCGGTCCGTGTCGGTCATGGTCCCCCCGCCTCGAGCCTGCCCCGCCCACTGTGATCCTCAACGGATGTCCGGCGGTCCCGGTTCCCGCGGCCCCGTACCCTGGAAGCGTTATGACTGAGACCCCGCAGCGCCCCCTCCGCGTCCTCGCCGCCATGTCCGGCGGCGTCGACTCCGCCGTCGCCGCCGCGCGTGCCGCGGAAGCCGGGCACGACGTCACCGGCGTCCACCTCGCGCTCTCCGCGAACCCGCAGTCCTTCCGCACCGGCGCGCGGGGCTGTTGCACCATCGAGGACTCGCGCGACGCCCGCCGCGCCGCCGACGTCATCGGAATCCCGTTCTACGTCTGGGACCTCGCCGAGCGCTTCCGTGAGGACGTCGTCGAGGACTTCATCGCCGAGTACGAGGCCGGCCGCACCCCCAACCCCTGCCTGCGCTGCAACGAGAAGATCAAGTTCGCCGCGCTGCTGGACAAGGCGCTCGCCCTCGGCTTCGACGCCGTCTGCACCGGCCACTACGCCCAGGTGATCACGCGCGAGGACGGCTCCCGCGAGCTGCACCGGGCGTCCGACATGGCCAAGGACCAGAGTTACGTCCTCGGCGTGCTGGACGAGCGGCAGCTCGCCCACGCGCTGTTCCCGCTCGGCGACACGGTCACCACCAAGGACGAGATCCGCGCCGAGGCCGAGCGCCGGGGCCTGGCCGTCGCCAAGAAGCCGGACTCGCACGACATCTGCTTCATCGCCGACGGCGACACCCAGGGCTTCCTGGCCGGCCGGCTCGGCAAGGCCGAAGGGGACATCGTCGACGAGTCCGGCGCGGTCGTCGGCTCCCACGACGGCGCCTACGGCTTCACCATCGGCCAGCGAAAGGGCCTGCGGCTCGGTACGCCGGCCCCCGACGGCAAGCCGCGCTACGTCCTCGACATCTCCCCGGTGAACAACACCGTGACCGTCGGCCCGGCCGCCGCCCTGGACGTCACCGCCCTGACGGCGGTCAAGCCGCGCTGGTGCGGCACCGCCCCGGCCGGCCCCGGCACCTACACCGCCCAGCTGCGCGCCCACGGCGGCGAGACCGAGGTGACGGCGGAACTCGTCGACTCCACCCTCGAGGTGTCGTTCACCGAGCCGGTCAGGGGCGTCGCCCCCGGCCAGGCGATCGTGCTGTACGACGGCACGCGCGTGGTCGGCTCGGCGACGATCGCGTCCACGGTGCGGGTGCAGGCTCCGGTGACCTGAGAACGCCCGTCCCGGGACGGGCCGCGCCTACTCCCAGTCCCAGGTCACGCCCACGTGCCCGGGCTGGATCTCGGGCTCCACGATGTGCACCGTGCCGTGCGCGTTCAGCGTGAGGTCGCCGAGGAACTCGGGCGGCGCCTGCACCGTGGGCCGCCCGAACCGCCGGCACCGCACCGGCAGCGCCGCCCGGTCGAAGGCGACCTGCAGCACGTAGGCGCCGCCCGCGTAGCTGAAGCCCCGGTGGTACTCGTTGCTCGGCTCGCCGGTGCCGTCCTCGAACCGGTACCGCATCATCGCCGTCTCACCCGTCGCGAGCCGCGCGTCGAAGAGCAGCTCCACGGCCACCATTCCGGCCTCCGGCGCCCGGCGCACCCGCCCCACCCGGCAGTTCTCCAGGCCCACCACCCGCATCCGTGCGGTGTCGCAGCCGATCTCGCCGCAGTGGATGGCGACGTAGCGGTCCATGCCCTCCCGGTGCGCCCGCACCACGTGCTCGGCCTCCCGGCTGGCCAGCCGGCGCTCTGCGTCGATCCGCACCCGCTCGTACTGCAGCACGGTGTGCAGCCCGCCGTCGCGCGGTGCCTCCAGCTCGGCGAGCAGCCGTTCCAGCGCCGAGTCCGGGCCGACCAGCATCCGGAACGGCCGGGCCACCGGCTGGTCGGCCGGCGTACGCGGTCCGAGCAGCCGGGTCAGGGCGTGCTCCGGCAGCTGCAGCACCTCCTCCAGCGCGGTCACCGCCCGCAGTGACTCGGGCCGGTCAGGCCGGCGGACGCCGCGCTGCCAGTAACTCAGGCTGGTGACGCCCACGCTGACTCCGCGTTGCTCCAGCCGGTGCCGCACCCGGTGCAGCGCCAGCCCGCGGGCCGACAGCGCCGCCCGCAGGGCCACGGCGAAGGGGCCGGTCCGCAGCGCCTCGGCGAGCCGTGCCTCCGCGTCCGATCCGTCGGGCTGTGCTTTCACCAAGGGAGCCTCCCTCCGCTCCGTCGTGAATGTTCACTTCCCGGACCGCGGCCGGGCCGAGGGCGCCGCGATGCTACCAGTGGTAAATGCCCCGTGTTCACACTTGTCCGCAGTCTGTTCACACCGGCGCCCGCACCGGGACGACGGGCGTTGACCATGCACCGTCACTCCTCGATGCTCATCCGCAAGCGTCCGGACGCGCTGCTTCCGCCCCAGCCCCGACCTCTCATCAGGGAGGACCGCTCCATGTCTCCCACCGTTCTCCGCCCGGCGCGCCCACCCGGCAGGCGCGTACTGGCCGTCGCGGGCTGTCTGTTCGCCACCGCCCTCTCGCTCACCACGGCGACCGGTGCCGCTGCCGCCGGTACGACAACCGCCGCGGCCGGCGCCGACCAGCTGGACATCGACATGCAGGCCCAGCAGAAGAGCAACTGGTGCTCTCGCCCTCACCGGGCGACGGCGAACCGAAGACCCCGGAACGCGGTGACCTGGCCCCACCGTGTTCCGAGGGGTGCGCGTACGACGACGGCCCCACACGTCGCCGGCACGCACCCAGGGGTGGGTCCGGGGAACGGCCCCCACGGGGCCCGGACCCACCCCGAAGGCAGGGCCCGGACGGCCCTCACAGGGCTCCGGTCATCCGGGAGGCGTCCCCCCACAGGGCGCGGTTCCCGCCCGGAGGATGAGTCCGGGAGGCGGCCCTCAAGGCCGTCCGGGCCAGCTTTGCCGGGCGGGCCGGGGCAAGTGCCCCTGGCCCGCAGGCTGCCGGTCGCGGGAGCCGGGTCCCGGACGGCGTCCTCCCCAGGGGACGCCGGTCGTCCGGGAGGCGTTCCCCTCACGGGACGCCGTTCCCGCCCGCACGGCGCGGGTCAGGCTCGGCGGGTGAGTCCGGGAGGCGGCCCTTGCTCCGCCCGGGCCCACCCCGAGTGATCGGCCGGCTGCAACCCCACCGCAGCGGGCCGGTCGCGGGAGCCGGGTCCCGGACGGCGTCCTCCCCACGGGACGCCGGTCGTCCGGGAGGCGTTCCCCCACGGGACGCCGTTCCCGCCCGCAGGGCGCGGGTCAGGCTCGGCGGGTGAGTCCGGGAGGCGGCCCTTGCTCCGCCCGAGCCCACCCCGAGGGCGGGCCGGGGTGGCGCGTCCCCCCACGCAGGGTCCCGGTCCCGCACGGAGGGGAGCGAGGCCGGGGGCGACCCTGACGCTGCCCGGACCCACCTCGGGGGATGGGTCCGGGCAGTGACCCCTAGGACGAGGACGGGTCCGGAGCACCGCCCCACCGGGCCGGGCCCGTCCTCACCCGACCGGTCAGCCGGTGAAGAACTCCGCCAGGACCGGGGCCAGTACCTCGGGCTCCACCGCGTGGGTCTGGCCCTCCAGGGCGCGGTACGTGCCCCGCGGCACGGCCCGGGCCACCGTCCCGGCCGCCTCGCGCAGCCAGCCGGGGCTCGCCCCGCCCGCCACCGACAGGACCGGCACGGAGACCGCGGCCAGCCGCTCCCGGGGCAGCAGTCCGTCACCCAGGACCGCGTCGTCGTACGCCAGACTGGGCGCGACGGACTCCATGCCGGCCCACATCGGTGACTCGCGCGCGCTGCGGATCGTCTCCTCGCCGAGACCCGTCAGCCGCAGGAACAGTTCCACCGCGTCCCCGCGCCGGCCGGCCGAGAGCGCCTCCCGCAGACGCTCGGTGTACGCCCGCTTCCCGGCCCCGCCGTCCAGGAAGTCGGCGAAGGGCACCTCGTACACGGCGGCCTGACGGACCGGCAGGCCGCTCGCCGCCGCCTCGAGCACCAGCGCGCCGCCCGAGGAGACCCCGAACAGACCCGCCGCGCCACCCACCGCGTCGACCAGCGCGGCCAGGTCCTCGACCTCGCGCTCCACCGAGTACGGCGCCGTGTCACCGCTCTCGCCGCGGCCCCGGCGGTCGTAGACCACGGCCGTGCAGTCGCCGGCGAGCCGGTGCGCCAGGGGCGCCACGGTGCCGCCGGTGGACATCGCGCCGCTCACCAGGATCACCGTCGGCCCCCGGCCGATCACTTGGTACGCGAGGGAGGTGCCGTCGCGGGAAGTCGTCTTCTTGTCCATGCCCGTGCAGACTGCCGCACGGCGCGGGACTCACCGGTCACGACACGTCGGTGTCGGGGAGAGTCACGCCTCTTCGACCTCTTCCACCTCGTAGAAGCACATGTGGTCCTTGATCGCGGCCACGTCCGGCTTCGGGTCCGGGTACGCCCAGACCAGGTCGGGCGCGCCCGGCAGCGACCAGTAGGAGGCGGTGCCCTTGAAGGGGCAGACGGTGTGGGTGCCGGACGGCGTCAGCAGATCCAGCCGGACGTCCTCGGCGGGAATGTAGTACCGCACCGGACAGCCCGTCTCGCGCAGCAGCAGGGGACGGCCGGTCTCCGCCAGCACCTGGCCGCCGTGCACCGCCCGCACGCGCCGCTCGCCCTGTTCGATGGTGATCGTGTGTCCTCGGGTCATACCAGGACAGCGCCGGCGGGCCCGGACTTCTTCCCGCGTACGGTGGACGGCATGAACATCTGCGTCTTCCTCTCCGCCGCCGACCTCGACGAGCGTTACACCCGGCCCGCGCGCGAGTTCGCGGAACTGCTCGGCAAGGCCGGCCACACCCTGGTCTGGGGCGGCTCCAACGTCGGCCTGATGAAGGTCGTCGCCGACGGGGTGCAGGATGCGGGCGGAAGGCTGCTGGGCGTCTCCGTGGAGTTCCTGGCGGCGAACGCACGCCCCGGCGCCGACGAGATGGTGATCGCCGCCGACCTCGCCGAGCGCAAGAGGCTGCTGCTGGAGAAGGCCGACGCGGTGGTGATCATGGTGGGCGGTACCGGCACCCTGGACGAGGCCACCGAGATCCTGGAGCTGAAGAAGCACGGCCGCACCGACAAGCCGGTGGTGCTGCTGAACACGGCCGGTTTCTACGACGGGCTCCAGCAGCAGTTCCGCCGCATGGACGCGGAGGGCTTCCTGCCCCGCCCGCTCGCCGAGCTGATGTTCTTCGCCGAGGAGCCGGCGGCCGCTCTGGCCCACCTCGAGGAGTCACTGGCGGCCGGCTGATGCGAGCATGGCGGACATGGCTACTCATGTGATCACCGGGGCAGGTTCCGGCATCGGCGCGGCCGTCGCCCGCCGGCTGCACGCGCGCGGGGACGAAGTCGTCCTGCACGCGCGCGACGCGGGCCGCGCCAAGGAACTGGCGGCCGAGTTCCCCGGGGCGCGCACCCTGGTGGGCGACCTCGCCGATCCCGACAAGCTCTCCTGGGCCTTCTCCCACCAGACGCTCCCGGAGCGGGTCGACTCGCTCCTGCACATCGCCGGAGTGGTCGACCTCGGCGAGGTCGGCGAGCTGACCCCCAAGTCCTGGCGCCACCAGCTCAACGTCAACCTGATCGCTCCCGCCGAGCTGACCCGGCACTTCCTGCCCCAGCTCCGCGCCGCCCGCGGCCATGTGATCTTCGTCAACTCCGGGTCCGGCCTGAACGCCCACGCGGGCTGGTCGGCGTACGCCGCCTCCAAGCACGGTCTGAAGGCGCTGGCCGACTCCCTGCGCCAGGAGGAGCACGGCAACGGCGTCCGCGTCACCTCCGTCTACCCCGGGCGTACGGCCAGCCCCATGCAGGCCAAGGTGCACCACCAGGAGGGCAAGGAGTACGAGGCCTCGCGGTGGATCGACCCCGAGTCGGTGGCGACCATCATCCTCACCGCCCTGGATCTGCCGAGGGACGCGGAGATCAACGACCTGACGGTGCGCCCGGGCCGCTGACCGCCGGTCACCCGGGGGCGCGAAGGCTACGTAGGCTTCACCCCGTGGACGACAACATTCGCTTCGGTGGGGCCACCGGGATCGGGTCGATGCCCGGCGGGGACGCCCGGGAGGCCGCCAGGACCGTCACCGGCAGCTTCGAGGACTTTCCGTTCCTGCCCGAGCTGCCCGCGCGCGGGCCCGGCGCGGACATGATCGGGCGCACCGCCGGGCTGCTGGTCGAGCTGTACGCGCGCGTGGAGCCCAGCGGCTGGCGGCTCGGCGACCGGCCCGGCCGGGACACCAAGCGGGCCCGGTCATGGCTCGGTGAGGACCTCGACGCGCTGGAGGAGTTCACCCAGGGCCACGAGGGCGACCTCAAGGTGCAGGCCGTCGGGCCCTGGACCCTGGCCGCCGCCCTGGAGCTGAGGAACGGGGAGGCCGCGCTGTCGGACCCGGGCGCCTGCCGCGACCTCGCCGCCTCGCTGGCGGAGGGGCTGCGGCTGCACCTCGCCGAGGTGCGGCGCCGCGTCCCCGGCGCCCGCCTCGTGCTCCAGCTCGACGAGCCCTCGATCACCGCCGTACTGCGCGGGCAGGTGCGGACCGCCAGCGGCTACCGCACCCACCGGGCCGTGGACCGGCAGCTGGTCGAGGCCACGCTCCGGGACGTGATCGCGGTGCACGACGACGGCCCGGTCGCCGTCCACTCCTGCGCCCCCGACGTGCCGTTCGCCCTGCTGCGCCGGGCCGGCGCCGACGCCGTCTCCTTCGACTTCTCACTCCTCACCGAACGTGACGACGACGCCATCGGCGAGGCCGTGGAGGCCGGCATCCGCCTGTTCGCCGGTGTCGTGCCGGGCACGGACGGCCCATTGTCAGACCCTGCCGGTAGCGTCATGGGTGTCAGGACGCTGTGGCGCAGGCTGGGGCTGCGTCCCGGGCTGCTCGCGGAGGCGGTCACGGTGACCCCGGCATGCGGTCTCGCGGGCGCTTCTCCCGCGTACGCACGCCAGGTGCTCGCCCACTGCGTCCGGGCGGCGAGATCCCTCGCGGACAACCCAGAGTAACGGGAGGACGACACGGTGGCCGGCGACAAGCAGCAGGCGGAGACGGCAGTGCCCGCCGAGGCACGGGAGAAGCACGCGCAGCTCGCTGAGCAGATCGAGGAGCACCGCTTCCGGTACTACGTGAAGGACGCCCCGGTCGTCAGCGACGCGGAGTTCGACCAGCTCCTGAAGAGCCTGGAGGCACTGGAGGGGCGCTACCCGGAGCTGCGCACGCCGGACTCGCCGACCCAGAAGGTCGCCGGGTCCTACGCGACGGAGTTCACCGCGGTCGAGCACCGCGAGCGGATGCTGTCCCTGGACAACACCTTCAACGACGACGAGCTGGCCGCCTGGGCCGACCGCATCGCCAGGGAACTTGGCGAGCAGGAGTACCACTTCCTGTGCGAGCTGAAGGTCGACGGCCTCGCCGTCAACCTCACCTACGAGAACGGCCGCCTCACGCGCGCGGCGACCCGCGGCGACGGCCGCACCGGCGAGGACATCACACCCAACGTCCGCACGATCGCGGACATCCCGGACCGTCTCAAGGGCGACGACGTCCCCGCTCTGGTGGAGATCCGCGGCGAGGTCTACTTCCCGATGGAGAAGTTCCTCGAACTCAACGAGCGCCTGGTCGCGGCCGGGGACAAGCCCTTCGCCAACCCCCGCAACGCCGCCGCCGGTTCGCTGCGTCAGAAGGACCCGCGCGTCACCGCCACCCGCCCGCTGCACATGGTCGTCCACGGCATCGGCGCCCTGGAGGGCTTCACGGGCATGACCCGTCTCTCCCAGGCCTACGACCTGCTGAAGACCTGGGGGCTGCCCACCTCCCGGCACAACCGGGTGGTCGACGACCTCGACGGAGTACGGGAGTTCATCGCCCACTACGGCGAGAACCGGCACTCCGTGGAACACGAGATCGACGGTGTGGTCGTCAAGCTGGACGAGATGCGCCTCCAGGGGCGTCTCGGCTCCACCGCGCGGGCGCCGCGCTGGGCGATCGCCTACAAGTACGCCCCGGAAGAGGTCAACACCAAGCTCGTCGACATCAAGGTGGGCGTCGGCCGCACGGGGCGTGTCACGCCGTACGCCCAGGTCGAGCCGGTCACCGTCGCGGGCAGCGAGGTCGAGTTCGCCACCCTGCACAACCAGGAGGTCGTCAAGGCCAAGGGCGTACTCATCGGCGACACCGTCGTCCTGCGCAAGGCCGGTGACGTCATCCCCGAGATTCTCGGCCCGGTGGCCGACCTGCGGGACGGCAGCGAGCGGGAGTTCGTGATGCCGGGCGAGTGCCCGGAGTGCGGCACCCCGCTGCGGCCCATGAAGGAGGGCGACATCGACCTCCGCTGCCCCAACGCCCGTACCTGCCCTGCCCAGTTGCGCGGGCGCGTGTCCTACCTCGCGGGCCGCGAGTGCCTGGACATCGAGCACTTCGGCGACGTGGCCGCCGCCGCGCTCACCCAGCCGCTGGAGCCGTCCGACCCGCCGCTGGTCGACGAGGGCGACCTGTTCGACCTGACGGTGGAGAAGCTGCTGCCCATCCGGGCCTACGTGCTGGACCCGGACAGCGGCCTGCCCAAGAGGGACCCCAAGACCGGCGAGGACAAGGTCGTCGCGGTGTTCGCCAACCAGAAGGGCGAACCGAAGAAGAACACGCTGACGCTGCTGGAGAACATCGAGGCGGCGAAGTCCCGTCCCCTCGCCCGCTTCCTGAACGGGCTCTCCATCCGGCACGTCGGCCCGGTCGCGGCACAGGCCCTCGCGCGCGAGTTCCGCTCGATCGACCGAATCGAACAGGCCACCCAGGAAGAGCTGGCCACCACCGACGGCGTCGGCCCCATCATCGCCGCCGCCCTCAAGGAGTGGTTCGCCGAGGACTGGCACCGCGAGATCGTCCGCAAGTGGAAGGCCGCCGGGGTCCCGCTGGAGGACGAGTCGTCCGGCGAGGACGAGGGCCCGCGTCCGTTGGAGGGGCTCACCGTCGTCGTCACCGGCACGCTGGAGAACTTCACCCGGGACGGTGCCAAGGAGGCACTGCAGAGCCGCGGTGCCAAGGTGACCGGTTCGGTCTCGAAGAAGACCTCGTTCGTGGTCGTCGGCGACAACCCGGGATCGAAGTACGACAAGGCGATGCAGCTCAAGGTTCCCGTGCTGAACGAGGCCGGTTTCGGCGTCCTGTTGGAGCAGGGACCCGAAGCGGCGGCCGAAGTGGCGCTTCCGACCGAGGAGTAGCGGTTGAAGGCCGCCCGATCGGTGCATATCAGATGCATACGGGTGGCCCGGGCGCATTCGGGCAACCGTTGACGACCGCTGCCCCAGGAAGCCTTCCGCGGCCTACTGTTGAGGCGTGCGCCTGCCGTGCCCAGCTGCGGTTGGGGCATCCCCCTGTCCGCCAGGGGCACGGGGAAAGGATTGTTCAACGCGGAGCCGCTGATGGTTGTCGGGCACCGGGCCGCGTGGCGTGGGCACCGCCGGCTGTGAGAGGGACGGGAATGGAACCGACCGAGAGCGCCGCCCCGCACGCACGGCTGCGCCTGCGCCGCCGTGCGGGCGCGTGGCGGGGGACCCGGTGGACGGGGCGGGGCGCCGGACGTACCCCTGCCCGGCCGCACCCGGCCCAAGCGGGCGCCGCGCCCGAGTCCCACCCCACGGTCCCGTCGGCCGTCGAGGCCGCCCGGACACAACCCGGCACCGACCCCGAACGCCGTCCGCCCTGGCCCGCGTCGCACGCGGCCCTCGTGGCCGCCGCCGCGCTGGCTCTGGCGGCGGGCTTCTACCGTGCCTTCGCCGGCCACCACGCCCTGTTCCCGTGCGAGACGCGGGGCTGGTCGCTGGCCGTGCTCACCGGCATCATCGTCGGCCACCTCGTGATGCTCGGCCGCGCCCGCTGGTGGGGCGGCACGGGCTCCGGCGCGGCCCTCACCCTGGCCGTCCTGCTGCTGTACGGCTGGATGCCGGCCGGGATGGTCAGTCTCACCGTCGTCGTCCTGGTCGGCACGGCCAGACGGCAGCGCTGGCCGCAGGGCGTACTGCACGGCGCGGTCGACATCCTCGGGATCAGCGCCGGCGCCCTGGTGCTCGGCTTCTTCGGGCGGGTGCCGAGTGTCGAGGAGCCCTGGCGGCCCGAGAGCTGGGGCATCGCCACCGCGCCGCAGGTGGTGGTCGTCGCGGCCGCCTACCTCGCGGTCAGCCGCGGCCTGCTGTGGTACGCGCAGGCACCGCGCGGCGGCCCGCTGCCCACGGTCGCCCGCACCGCCCTGGTCCGGCAGGGCCTGCTCGCCGTGGCGCTGCTCGGCATCGCCCCGCTGGTGTGCGTGGTCGCCGACGCCCGGCCGGTCCTGCTGCCGCTGTTCGCCATCCCGCTCATCGCCCTCGACTCCACGCTGTGGATGGCCCGGGCCCGCGCCGAGGAGCAGTTGCGCGACCCGCTGACCGGGCTGCCCAACCGGCAGTGGCTGCTGGAGCGGATCTGGACCGCCCTGGACGACGCCGAGCGGATCGGCGCCCGCGCCGCGCTCATGCTGATCGACCTCGACCGGTTCCGTTCGGTGAACGACACCCTCGGCCATCTCGCCGGCGACCGGCTGCTGCTGCAGATCGCCGACCGCCTGCGCCAGGCCCTGCCGCGCGGCGCGGAGGCCGCCCGGCTCGGCGGCGACGAGTTCGCCGTCTTACTGCCCGTCGCGGACTCCACCACCTCCGCCACCCGCGTCGCCCGCGGCCTCGTCACGGAACTCAGCTCCCCGCTCGACCTCGACGGGCTCACCCTCGTCCTGGAGGCCAGCGCCGGCGTCGCCGTCTTCCCCGACCACGCGCTGGACGCCGAAGGTCTCCTGCGGCGGGCGGACGTGGCGATGTACCAGGCGAAGCGGGACCGCACCGGCGTGGAGGTCTACGAGTCCAAACGGGACTCCAACACGCCCGACCGGCTCGGTCTGCTGGGCGATCTGCGCCGGGCGCTGGACGCCCACGAGGTGCAGCTGCACTACCAGCCCAAGGTGCGCTTCGACGGTCAGGTCGCGGGCCTGGAGGCGCTGGTCCGGTGGGTGCATCCCGAGCGCGGGAAGGTTCCGCCGGACGAGTTCATAGCGATCGCCGAGTCCTCCGGGCTGATGCCCCATCTGACGGAGTACGTACTGGAGACCGCGCTCGGGCAGGTCGCCGCCTGGCGGGCGCAGGGGCTGCGGGTGCCGGTGGCGGTCAACGTCTCCCCGCGCGACGTGCACACGCCCGGCTTCGCCGGCTCGGTCGCCGCCCGCCTCGCGCGGCACGGAGTCCCGGCCGGGGCGCTCCAGCTCGAGATCACCGAGCACGTCCTGCTGGAGGACCCGCAGCGGGCCGCCGACACCCTCGCCGCGCTCACCGGGCACGGCGTGAAGATGTCCCTGGACGACTTCGGCACCGGGTACTCCTCGCTGGTGCACCTGCGCCGGCTCCCCGTCAGCGAGCTGAAGATCGACCGCTCCTTCGTGGCCCGGCTGGCCGTGGACACCGAGGACGCCGAGATCGTGCGCTGCACGGTCGACCTGGCGCATTCGTTGGGCCTGCTCGTCGTCGCCGAGGGCGTGGAGGACGACGAGACCTGGGAGCGGCTGCGCGACCTCGGCTGCGACGCGGTGCAGGGGTGGCTGGTCGCCGCCGCGATGCCGCCGGACGAGACGACCGCGTGGCTGCGGGCCCGCGGGTCGCGCGGCTGGCAGCGGCCGCGGGCCGCGCTGCCGGCCGCCGAGTAGCGCCCGGCCGCGGGCGGTCGGCCCGCCGCGAAGTGCCCGGCCGGCAGTGCCGGGGCGCGGGCGGTCAGATCGCCGCGAAGTGCCCGATCAGCAGGTCCAGTCTGCGCTCGTGCGCCTCCTCCGGCAGCCGTCCGCTGCGCATCAGCGTGACCAGCCCGTGCAGGGCCGCCCAGAACGTCTCCGTGAGCAGCCCCGGCTCGTCACCCTCCACCGCGACCGGCTCCACCGCGAGCAGCAGCTCCCCGAACGCCTCCTGCAGCGGCGCGGGTGCCTCCGGCGTGGCGAACGGCAGGTCCACCAGGTGGGTGAACATCGCGTCGTAGAGGGCCGGCCGGCGCCGCGCGAAGGACGTGTACGTCCGCGCCACCGCCGCCAGTGACTCCCGCGGATCCCGGGGGTCCCGCAGTCCCGCGCGTGCCGTCCGCAGCTCGGCCGCCAGGTCGGCGCAACCCTGTACCGCGACCGCGGCCATGATCGCGCCCTTGCCCTTGAAGTGGCTGTAGAGGACCGGCTGGCTGTACTCGATCTCGGCGGCCAGCCGGCGCGTGGTGACCGCGTCCCAGCCCTCCGCCTCCGCGAGTTCCCGTGCGGCCGTGACGATCAGCCGCTCGCGTTCCGCTCGTTCGCGCTCCCGGCGCGTCTGGATCGACATGGCCGCGATTCTAGCACTGCTAGCGTTTCTGCCTCCGCTCTGCTAGCTTCGCTTGTACCACTAGCGCTGCTAGCAAGGAGAGATGACATGACCGTCACCGCCTACACCCTGGCTGTCGTGCTCGACCTGTTCTGCCTGTTCCTCGGCTACCGCTTCCTGTTCCGGCCCGGGCCCTCCGCGGCCGGCTACGGAGTACCGGCCGACCCGGCCGGCGACGCCGGGGCCTACCTCACGATCAAGGGCCTCCGGGACGGCGCCCTCGGAGTGGTGGGCCTGGTGCTGCTGGCCTTCGCCGGAGCGCGGGCCGAGGCCTGGTTCATGGTCGGCGTGGCCCTCGTGCCGCTCGGTGACACGCTGATAGTCCTGCGGCACGGTGGTGCGCGGGCCGTGGCGTTCGGGGTCCACTTCGCCACGGCGGTCGTCGTACTGATCAGCGCCGCCCTGCTCTTCCTCGTCTGACCGCGGCGCCACCGTCACCAGGGGGTTCGAAGATGTCGCTGTTCGTTCCGAAGTTCGACGAGACCGTGATCGTCCGCGAGGCCGAGGCCGAGGTGGTCGGCCGCGCGCCCACCACCATCCGCCTGCTGGCCGACAGCAGCGCGACCGGAGGCGCGCTGTCCACCCAGCGGGTCACCCTCCGGGAGGGCGCCGACGGCGCCAAACCGCACTGGCACGACAACTCCGCCGAGATGTTCTTCCTGCTGGACGGCGCCGCCGACATCCTCTCCGGCGACGACGTCGTCACCGCCGGCCCGGGCGACCTCGTCGTCGTCCCGCCCGGCAGGCCGCACGCCTTCGCCGCCGTGCCGGGAGCCGACGCCGACCTGCTCATCGTGCTCACCCCGGGCGTCGAACGCTTCGAGTACTTCCGCCACCTCCAGCGCATCGCCCTCGGCGAGGCCACCCCCGAGAGCCTGCTGGAGGTGCAGGATCTGTACGACAACCACTTCCTGAGGAGCCGGGCCTGGGACGCCCGGCGCCACTGAGCCGGGGGCGAGGCCGCCGCGGGCCGGGGGCACGGGCGGGGGCGCGGCGGAACCGTTTCACGGGCACGGCCCCCCGCCCCATAGGATTGACCCCAAACCACACACACTCACCCCAGAGGATCGCTGCATGCCTGGCATCACGCGCGAGGAGGTCGCCCACCTCGCCCGGCTGGCGCGTCTGGAGCTGAAGCCCGAAGAACTCGATCACTTCGCAGGCCAGCTCGACGACATCATCGGCGCGGTCGCCCGCGTCAGCGAGGTCGCCGACCAAGACGTACCGCCGACCTCCCACCCGCTGCCGCTGACGAACGTCATGCGCGCGGACGAGGTCCGTCCCTCGCTCACCCCCGCGCAGGCGCTCTCCGGCGCCCCGGCCCAGGAGCAGCAGCGTTTCAAGGTGCCGCAGATCCTGGGGGAGGACTGACCATGACGGACAGCAACATCATCAAGCTCACGGCGGCGCAGACCGCCGAGAAGATCGCCTCCGGCGAGCTGACGGCCGTCGAGGTCACCGAGGCCCACCTCGCCCGCATCGAGGCCGTCGACGAGAAGGTGCACGCCTTCCTGCACGTCGACCGCGAGGGTGCCCTCGCCCAGGCCCGCGCCGTGGACGAGAAGCGGGCCCGCGGCGAGAAGCTCGGCCCGCTGGCCGGCGTCCCGCTCGCGCTGAAGGACATCTTCACCACCGAGGGCGTGCCGACCACCGTCGGCTCGAAGATCCTCGAGGGCTGGATCCCGCCGTACGACGCGACGCTCACCAAGCGGCTGAAGGCCGCCGACGTCGTCATCCTCGGCAAGACCAACATGGACGAGTTCGCCATGGGCTCCTCCACCGAGAACAGTGCCTACGGCCCGACCGGCAACCCCTGGGACCTCACCAAGATCCCCGGCGGCTCCGGTGGCGGCTCCTCCGCCGCGCTCGCCTCCTTCCAGGCCCCGCTCGCCATCGGCACCGACACCGGCGGTTCCATCCGCCAGCCGGCCGCCGTCACCGGCACGGTCGGCGTGAAGCCGACCTACGGCGCGGTCTCCCGCTACGGCATGGTCGCCTTCTCCTCCTCCCTCGACCAGGGCGGCCCCTGCGCCCGCACGGTCCTGGACGCGGCCCTGCTGCACGAGGTCATCGCCGGGCACGACCCGCTCGACTCCACCTCCATCGACGCCCCGGTCCCGCCGGTGGTCGAGGCCGCGCGCAACGGCAGCGTCGCGGGCATGCGGGTCGGCGTCGTCAAGCAGTTCCGCGGCGAGGGCTACCAGGCCGGCGTCGTGCAGCGCTTCGACGAGTCCGTGGAGCTGCTGAAGGAGCTGGGCGCCGAGATCGTCGAGCTGGACTGCCCGTCCTTCGACCTCGCGCTCTCCGCGTACTACCTGATCGCGCCGTCCGAGTGCTCCTCCAACCTCGCCCGCTTCGACGGCCTGCGCTACGGCCTCAGGACCGGCGACGACGGCAGCCACTCCGCCGAGGAGGTCACCTCCCTCACCCGTGAGGCGGGCTTCGGCCCCGAGGTGAAGCGACGCGTGATGCTCGGCACCTACGCCCTGTCGAGCGGCTACTACGACGCCTACTACGGCTCCGCGCAGAAGGTCCGCACGCTCATCACGCGTGACTTCGAGAAGGCCTTCGAGCAGGTCGACGTCATCGTGTCGCCGACCACGCCGACCACCGCATTCGCGATCGGCGAGCGTGCCGACGACCCGATGGCGATGTACCTGGCCGACCTGTGCACCATCCCGACCAACCTGGCGGGCAACGCGGCCATGTCGCTGCCCTGCGGTCTCGCCCCGGAGGACAACCTCCCGGTGGGCCTGCAGATCATCGCCCCGGCGCTCAAGGACGACCGGCTGTACAAGGTCGGAGCCGCCGTCGAGGCCGCCTTCGTGGAAAGGTGGGGGCACCCGCTGATCGAGGAGGCTCCGTCGCTGTGAGCGCACTGAACAAGGCCAAGGGCTTCAAGAAGTCGAAGTCCGGCACGTACCTGTCGATGGCCGGGACCGCGTTCAGCGCGTTCGGCGTGGCCAAGCAGATCAAGAAGGCGCGCGCCGAGCAGGACACACTGCGGCTGATCGACGCCACCGTGTCCGCCGTCGCGATCGTCACCGGCCTCGCCATCCTCTACCGCGAGCTGAAGCGGCTGGGCGACGACGACGTCCTGCTGGGCTGAGAGGGAAGTTTTCACCGTGACCACCACGACCGACCTGGTGTCGTACGAGGACGCGCTGGCGTCGTACGACCCCGTCATGGGCCTCGAGGTCCATGTCGAACTCGGCACCAAGACCAAGATGTTCTGCGGGTGCTCGACCGAGCTGGGCGCCGAGCCCAACTCGCAGACCTGCCCGGTCTGCCTCGGCATGCCCGGCGCGCTCCCGGTCGTCAACGCGACCGGCGTCGAGTCCGCGATCAAGATCGGCCTCGCGCTGAACTGCGAGATCGCCGAATGGTGCCGCTTCGCCCGGAAGAACTACTTCTATCCGGACATGCCGAAGAACTTCCAGACCTCCCAGTACGACGAGCCGATCGCCTTCAACGGCTACCTCGACGTGCAGCTGGAGGACGGCGAGAGCTTCCGCGTGGAGATCGAGCGCGCCCATATGGAGGAGGACACCGGCAAGTCGACGCACGTCGGCGGCGCCACCGGCCGTATCCACGGCGCGTCCCACTCGCTGCTCGACTACAACCGCGCGGGCATCCCGCTCATCGAGATCGTCACCAAGCCGATCGAAGGCGCCGGCGAGCGCGCCCCCGAGGTCGCCCGGGCGTACGTCCGCGAGCTGCGCGAGCTCATCAGGGCGCTCGGCGTCTCCGAGGCCCGCATGGAGATGGGCCAGATGCGCTGCGACGTGAACCTGTCGCTGCGCCCGAACGGCACCGAGAAGTTCGGCACCCGTTCGGAGACGAAGAACGTCAACTCGCTGCGGTCCGTGGAGCGGGCGGCCCGCTTCGAGATCCAGCGGCACGCGGCCGTGCTGTCGTCCGGCGGCACGATCGTGCAGGAGACCCGGCACTTCCACGAGGACACCGGCTCCACCACCTCCGGCCGCGTGAAGGAGGAGGCCGAGGACTACCGGTACTTCCCGGAGCCCGACCTCGTCCCGGTCGCCCCGTCCCGCGAGTGGGTCGAGGAGATCCGCGCCGCGCTGCCGGAGATGCCGCTGGCCCGCCGCACCCGGCTGCTCGCCGAGTGGGGCATCTCGGCCACCGACATGCAGGCGATCCTGAACGCCGGCGCGCTGGACCTGATCGTCGCCACGATCGACGCCGGTGCCGACGCGGCCTCGGCCCGCAAGTGGTGGATGGGCGAACTGGCGCGCAGCGCCAACGAGTCGGGCAAGGCGCTGGACGAGCTGGCCATCACGCCGCAGCAGGTCGCCCGGGTCACCGAGCTGGTGAACTCCGGAGACCTGAACGACAAGCTGGCCCGCCAGGTCATCGAGGGCGTCCTCGCGGGCGAGGGCACCCCGGACGAGGTGGTCGACAAGCGCGGTCTGAAGGTCGTCTCCGACGAGGGCGCGCTGACCGCCGCCGTCGACGAGGCCATCGCCGGCAACCCGGGCGTCGCGGACAAGATCCGCGGCGGCAAGGTGGCCGCGGCCGGTGCCTTGGTCGGCGCGGTCATGAAGGCGACCCGGGGTCAGGCGGACGCGGCCCGCGTCAAGGAGCTGATCCTCGAGAAGCTGGGCGTCAGCGAGGGCTGAGCCACCACCGCGACGGCCCCGGAGGCATCCCCCTCCGGGGCCGTCGCGCTGCGCCGCGACCGTCCGGGCGGCCGTGGGAGCCGGCCGGGAACACGGCCCCGCACCGGCGTGAAAGGGCGGACGTTATACGCTCACCCGCCATGAGTGGACGTACCGATTCCGACGCCGAACCCGCCATAGCCGAGGCGGACGAGCCGGACGGCCACGACGACGACGTCTCGGAGGCCCGCCGGGCCCGGTGGACCGCGGCCGGCACCGGTGCCCTCCTCTGCCTCGCGGGCTGCGCCGCCGCGCTGCTCCGGCTCACCGGCTCGGCCCCGGCCCTCGTCCCCGCCGCCTACGCCCTCGGTGCCGCCGTGTGCGCGCTCGCCGCCGTCCTCGGCGCCCGCGGCCGTACCCGCCGGGCCCTGTGGCTGCTGGTCGCCGGTACGGCGGTCATGGCCCTCGGCGACCAGTTCGACTGAACGCGGCCGGCGCCCGTGAGAGGGTGAGCGACGTCCGGACGGCGGTACAGCGGGAGGAGCGGCAGCGCGATGTACGTGATGTCCCTGGGTGACGACGGCGCCGAACTGCGGCCCCTGGAGGTCTGGCACGCGGCGGACCTGCTCGCCAACATCGACCGGGGACGGGAGTTCATCGGCCGGCACGTCGGCCTGCCGGACGTGGTGACCGACCTGGACGCCGCCCGCGCCTACCTCGCGTCGTACGCGGAGAAGCGTGGCGCCGACGCCGGCAGCCTGCACGGGGTGTGGCTGGACGGGAGGCTGGCCGGGGGACTGCTGTTCCGGGTGTGGGACACCCCCAGCGGGGTCTGTGAGGCCGGCTGCTGGCTGGAGCCGGCGGCGGCCGGGCGCGGGCTGGTCACGCGCGGCATGCGGGTGCTGCTGGGCTGGGCGTTCGAGGAGCGCGGCATGCACCGGGTGGAGTGGCACGTGTCGTCGGCCAACGAGCCCAGCATCGGCGTGGCCCGGCGCCTCGGCATGACCCGGGAGGGCGTGCTGCGGGAGAACTACCCGTACCGGGGCGTGCGCACGGACACCGAGATCTGGTCGGTGCTGGCCCCCGAGTGGCGTGCGGCACGCGCGCGTACCGCGTCCGACGATCATTAAGGGACCTCTCAGACGGCATCCGTACGGTGCCGGGCATGGCAACGAACACACAGGACGTCAACAGGACCGACGACGAGCGGACGGCGGAGGAGGCAGCGGCCGCCACCGGGGCGGACGCCACGAACACGGCGAACGGCACCGGCCCGGCCGGGAACGGCGAGGAGACGCGGGGGACCGGGGCGACACCGAAGGCCGGGGGACGGGAGGAGCCCGAAGGACCGGAGGGTTCCGGGGAGTCCGACGCGTCCGGGGAGTCCGACGTGTCCGAGGAGTACGACGCTTTCGAGGAGGAGCCCGCGCGGAAGGCGCCCTCCGGAGTCGGACTGGGCGCCGGTGCCGTGGTCTCCGCCGCGCTGGGCCTGGTCTCCCTCACCGGTGGCTGGATCGGCACCGTCGCCGCCGCCCGCGAGACCCTGGTCGGCCAGCTCCAGACCTCCTCCGGCGCGAGCGTCGCCAAGCAGATCAAGGAGGTCTACGGCGACGCCTGGCACACCACCGCCCTGTGGGCCGGCCTCTTCGCGCTGGCCGCGCTCGTCACCGGCGTGGTCGTGCTCGTCCGGCCCGCGTTCGGCGCCCCCGGCCGCCCGCGGGCCGCGTGGATCAGGTCGGTCGCGTGGGGCGGGGTCTCGCTCGGCGTCATCGGCCTGCTGCTGGCCGTCCTGAAGTACTCCGACGCGCTGCTCGCCCTGCCCTCCACGGGCTGATAACCCGCGGGTCCGCCGGGGCCTTAGGGAATCCCTGAGCACCTTAGGGAGCCCCTGGGGCCCCTTACCCGTGTCCGGGCCCGGACACGGGTCCCCAAGATGCGGAACTCTCCCGATGTGGCGCACCCCCCTGGGGGACGAGTGTGGAGGCATCGCAACGAGCGACACCGACACCGGCCCCCGGAAGGACCACGCCATGTACGAGTTCGAGACCCACCGGCTCCGTCACGCCGAACTGCGCCGTGCGGCCGCCCAGGAACGCCTGGCACGCGAGGCGGTCGGCGCCCGGCGCGCCGCACGCCGCGAGGAGACGGCCGGACTCGGCACCACCGGCGCCGAACCCCATACCGACCGCCCCCGCCGGCACCGGCTCCCGCGCACCGCGTGAGCGCCGGGCCCGCCGGTACCGGCACGGGGGCCGGTACCGGCACGGCCGCCCCGGCTGTTGTTACGACCATCGCACCGGGACTGTGGAAAACGGGTCCCGCGCCCTCCGGACCTCGTGCGATGCTCGGGCCCGTGGAGAACAGGTCCGTCAGTCCCGTGTTCGTCGGCCGCGCCGACGAGTTGGACACCTTGAACGACGCGCTCGCCCGTGCCGCCGCGGGCGAGCCGCAGGCGCTGCTGCTCGGCGGCGAGGCGGGGGTCGGCAAGACCCGCCTCGTCGAGGAGTTCGCCGCCGTCGCCGGCCGCCGGTCCGCGGTCGTCGCCGTGGGCGGCTGTGTGGAGATCGGCGCCGACGGGCTGCCCTTCGCCCCCTTCTCCAGCGCGCTGCGCGCCCTGCGCGACACCCTGCCCGAGGAGTTCGCCGCCGCCGCCGCCGGACAGCAGGAGGAACTGGCCCGGTTGCTGCCCGAGCTCGGCGAGGCCGCGTCGAGCCGCCACGACGAGCAGGGCACGGCCCGCCTGTTCGAACTCACCGCCCGGCTGCTGGAGCGGGCCGCCGCCGAGCGCACGGTCGTCCTCGTCCTGGAGGATCTGCACTGGGCCGACGCCTCGACCCGCCACCTGCTCGCCTACCTCTTCCGCACCCTGCGCACCGGCCACCTCCTGGTCCTGGCCACCTACCGCGCCGACGACATCCACCGCCGCTACCCGCTGCGCCCCCTGCTCGCCGAACTCGACCGGCTGCGCACCGTCCGGCGCCTCGAACTCGCCCGGTTCACCCGCGAGGAGGTGGCCCGCCAGATCGCCGGCATCCTCGCCGCGGAACCCGACCCCGCCCAGGTCGACGCGATCTTCGAACGCTCCGACGGCAACGCCTTCTTCGTCGAGGAACTGGCCGTCGCCGGCTGCGAGGGCTGCTGCACCGGTCTCTCCGACTCCCTGCGCGACCTGCTCCTGGTCCGGGTCGAGAAGCTGCCCGAGAGCGCCCAGCGGGTCGCCCGGATCGTCGCCGAGGGCGGCTCCACCGTGGAGTACCGGCTGATCGCCGCCGTCGCCCGGTTCACCGAGGACGACCTCATCGAGGCACTGCGCGCCGCCGTGGGCGCGAACATCCTCACCGCCACCCCGGACGGCGACGGCTACCGCTTCCGGCACGCCCTGGTCCGCGAGGCCGTCGCCGACGACCTGCTGCCCGGTGAACGCTCCCGCCTGAACCGCCGCTACGCCGAGGCGCTGGAGGCCGACCCCTCGCTCGTCCCCGCGGGCGCCCGCGTGATGCGCCTGGCCAGCTACTGGTACCACGCCCACGACCCCGCCAAGGCCCTGCCCGCGGTCCTGAAGGCCTCAGTCGTGGCCCGCCGCCGGCACGCCTACACCGAGCAACTGCGGCTGCTGGAGCGGGCGATGGAGCTGTGGGACACCGTGCCCGGAGAGGTCCGCTCCGCCCTGCGCCCGGTGGACTACACCGGCGTCTATCCCCCGTGCGGCTGCGATCCGGCCACCACCCCGCTGCGCTACCTCGACCTCATGGCCGAGGCGGCGGTCGCCGGCCGCTTCGGCGGCGAACGCGAACGCGCCCTGAAGATCGTGAAGCGGGCGCTGCAACTGCTCCAGGACGATCCGGACCCGCTGCGCGCCGCCTGGTTCTGGGTCCAGCGCTCCCGCCTGGTCCAGGCCCTGGCCCGCGGCGACGGATGGCCGGAACTGGCCACCGCGCAGGAGCTGGTGCGGGGCCTGCCGCCCTCCGAGGTGCACGCCGAGGTGCTGACGGAGTCCGCCGGCTGGTCCATGCTGCACCGGCCCGGACCCGAGGCCCTCGCGGACGCCGAGCAAGCGGTCGAGTACGCGCGGATGGTGAACGCTCGCGAGATCGAGCTCAACGCCCGCCTCACCCTGGGCGGGCTCATGGTCGACGCCGGTGACATCGAGGCCGGGCTCGCGGAGATGTCCCGGGTCAAGGAGGAGGCGATCACCGAGGGCGTGTCCCAGGTGGCGGGCCGCGCCCATGTGAACCTGCCGGGATCGATGCAGTCCGTCGGCCGGGACCGGGACGCCGAACCCATCCTGCGCGAGGGCATCGCCTTCACCCGCCGGTACGGGCTGCCCGACTCCCAGGCCTGGGTCTGGGGCAACCTCTCCGACGCGCTGTACTCGCTGGGCCGGTGGGACGAGGCCGCCGAGGCGGCAGGACAGGCGATCCGCATCGGACGCAGCGCCAAACCCCGCGGTGCGGGCGCCCTGCGCCTGGCCCACCTCGCCCTGGCCCACGGCGACGGCGCGGAGGCCGCCCGCCAACTGGCCACCGCCCGCGCCCACTACGGCACCCGCGACCCGATGCCCCAGAACGGACTGCCCCTGGCCCGCATCGCCGTGGGAGTCGCCGCCTGCGAGGGCAGGCTCCTCGACGCCCGAGCCGAGTTCCTGACCGCCATGGAGGCCGGCTTCCCGCCCGGCACCCAGCGCTACGCCTGGCCCCTGCTGCTGGCGATGGCCACCGCGGAGGCCGACGCCGGCACCCTGCCGGCCGCCGACGCGGGCCGGGCCGACATGCTCGGCCGGCTCTCCGAGGCGGCCCGCCGGCTCATCGCCGACGCCCCCCTGTGGCGCGCCTACGACCAGTGGACCCGCGCCGAACTGCGCCGGGCCGAGGGCCGGGACACCGACGGCACCTGGTCACCGGTGGTCACGGCGTTCGAGGGCCTGGACCGCCCCTACGACCTGGCCCGGGTCCGCCACCGCCTCGCCCAGGCCCTGCTGACCGACGGCGGCGAGGAGCACCGGGAGCGGGCCGCGGAACTGCTGAGACTGTCCGGGACGGTCGCCGGCCACCTCGGCGCCCGCCCGCTCGCCGACGCGGTCGCCCGGCTCGCCCAGCGCGCCCGGCTCACCCTCGGCCACGCCCCGCGCCGGGCCCTCGCGGCCGCCGATCCGGCGTCGGCCCTCGGCCTCACCAGCCGTGAGCGGGACGTCCTGCGCCTGGTCTCGGCCGGCCGCACCAACCGCCAGATAGCCGAGGAACTGTTCATCTCCCCGAAGACCGCGAGCGTGCACGTCTCCAACATCCTGTCCAAGCTCGGCGTCTCCGGCCGGGGCGAGGCGGCGGCGGTGGCACACCGGCTCGGCCTGTTCCCGCCGGACACCGAGGAGCGGCTGGTGGCGGGATGAGCACGGCGGCCGCGAGAAAGCCGCTCAGCGGATCGACACCTCCAGCACCCGGTCGTCCCCCTTCTTCGGCGACCCCCGGCCGTCGGTGTTGCTCGTGACCAGCCACACCTTGCCGTCCCCTGCCGGGACGACGGTGCGCAGCCGGCCGTACTCGCCGGTGAGGAACGCCTGGGGGGCCGCCGAGGCGGTGGTGCCGCGCAACGGGATGCGCCACAGCCGTTCGCCCTTGAGACCGGCCATCCAGATCACACCGTCGACGTAGGCGACCCCGCTCGGGGAAGCCTCGTCGGTGTGCCACTGGGCCACCGGATTGCGGAACCCGGCGCCGGAGGACCGCCCCTCGGCGTCCGGCCAGCCGTAGTTGCCGCCCGGCACGATCGCGTTCAGCTCGTCCCAGGTGTCCTGGCCGAACTCGGAGGCGAACAGGCGCTGCCTGGAGTCCCAGGCCAGCCCCTGGACGTTGCGGTGGCCGTAGGAGTACACGGGAGAGCCGGGGAACGGGTTGCCGGGGGCCGGCTCGCCCTCCGGGGTCAGACGGAGGATCTTGCCGCCCAGCGACTTCCGGTCCTGGGCCAGTCCGCGGTCGCCGCTCTCGCCCGTGCCCGCGTACAGCATCCGGTCCGGGCCGAACGCGATCCGGCCGCCGTTGTGGATGACCCCCTTGGGGATGCCCTTGAAGACCGTGTCCGGGGCGCCCAGTTGCTCACCGGCCGGCTTCCCCTCGTCGTACAGCATCCGGACGATGCGGTTGTCCGAGGCCGAGGTGAAGTAGGCGTAGATCATGTGGTCCGAGGCGAAGCCGGGGGAGAGGGCGATGCCGAGCAGGCCGCCCTCTCCCTCCGCGGAGACCCCGGAGACCGTGCCCAGCTCGGTCTCGCGGCCCGTCCTCTCGTCGACGCGGGTGATCGTGCCGTCGTCCCGGGAGGAGACCAGCAGCCCGCCGCCGGGGAGCGGGGCCAGGCCCCACGGCGTCTTCAGGCCGTCGGCGACGGTGCGCAGCACCTTCACCGATCCCTTGGCCGGCGGCGCGGACCCGGTGTCCCGGCCGGACGGAGCGGTGGCCGTCGCCGTCCCTCTCGGCGCGGTGCTCCCGCCGTCACCCGGGAAGCCCTGGCCGCCGGAGGAGCAGCCCGCCGTCAGCAGGAGCGCGGTCGCGGCCAACACGGCCGTCACAACTCGGCGTTGCACGATCATGGTCCCTTCGCAGCGGCGGACGTACGACAGCGTCTCCCTCTCATACTCCGCCCGTCCCGCCAGGGTTCCCGCGCGGCGCGCGCCGCATGCCGGACCGCTCAGTCCCAGGAGCCCCGCGCCGCCGGCAGCCGGGACACCTCCGCCAGGTCCTCCGCGGTCAGACGCAGCGCGGCCGCCGCGGCGTTCTCCCCGGCCCAGCGCTCCCGCTTCGTACCGGGCAGCGCGATCACCTGACGGCCCTGCGCCAGCACCCAGGCCAGTGCCACCTGCGCCGCGGTGACGTCCGCGCCGTGCCGGCGGGCGACGCGGCGCAGACCGGCGACGATCGGCTGGTTGGCCGCCATCATCTCGGCCGTGAAGCGGGGGTGCCGGGCACGCACGTCGTCCGGTTCGAAACCCTCGCCGGGCGTCAGCGTGCCGGTCAGGAAGCCGTTGCCCAGCGGCATCGCGGCCAGGAAGCCCACGCCCCGCGCCTCGCACCACGGCAGCAGCGTGTCCAGCGCCTCCGGCGACCACACCGACAGCTCCGCCTGCACCGCGCTCACCGGGAAGACCTGCTGCACCCGGTGCAGCTGACGCAGCGTGGTGTCGTAGAGCCGGCTGCCGGAGCGGCGGCCGGCGCGCGCGCCCACCGCGCACAGGCCCAGCGCCCGTACCTTCCCGGCCCGCACCAGGTCGGCCATCGCGCCCCAGGTCTCCTCGACGGGGACCTCGGGATCGGCGCGGTGCAGCTGGTAGAGGTCGATCACATCGGTCTGCAGCCGCCTGAGCGAGGCGTCGCAGGCCCTCTTCACATAGCCCGGGCGGCCGTTGGCCACGATGTGCTGCTCGCCCACGAGCAGCCCCGCCTTCGTCGACACGAAGGCGTCCCGGCGCCGCTCCCTGAGCACCCGCCCCAGCAGCAGCTCGTTGGTGAACGGACCGTACATGTCGGCCGTGTCCAGCAGGGTCGAGCCCAGATCGAGCGCCCGGTGCACGGCTCTGAGCGACTCGTCGCCCCGCTGCCGGGAGCCGGTGTACGCCCAACTCATCGGCATGCATCCGAGTCCGACGGCCCCCACCGCGAGCGCACCCGCGCCGATCGTCCTGCGCTCCACCTGCTCGTGAACCTCCCTCGTCCGGTCCCCCAACCTAACGCCCCACGCCCGGAGGCCTGACATAGCCTCCTTGCCATGACACAAGACGTGTGGCTTCCCATCGCGCCGGAGGAGATCGAGGGGCTTCCCCAGGGGCCCCGCTACCTGTTCTGGGACGGAGGCGACGACGGCGAACAGGAGTTTCCCGGCGACCCCGCCGACTGCGCGTTCTACGTCGTGCCGTACATGCGTGCAAGCGCCGTCGGCCTGCGGCCGATGGACCGCATGAGCACCGTACGGGTCGTGCAGACGCTCTCGGCCGGCGTCGACCACGTGAGCCCGGGTCTGCGGCACCTGCCCCCGGGTGTCCGGCTGTGCAACGCGCGCGGAGTCCACGAGGCCAGCACGGCCGAACTGGCCCTCGCGCTCGTCCTCGCCTCCCTGCGGGGCATCCCCGACTTCGTCCGGGCCCAGGACCGGGGCGAGTGGCGCGGGGGCTTCCACCCCGCGCTCGCCGACAGGACCGCCCTCATCATCGGCTACGGCGCCATCGGCGCCGCCATCGAGGACCGGCTCGCGCCCTTCGAACTCGCGCGGGTGGCGCGCGTCGCGCGCTCAGGGCGCACCACGGCGCGCGGTCCCGTGCACCCGCTCACCGAGTTGCCCGCACTGCTTCCGAAAGCCGATGTCGTGATCCTCTCCACGCCCTTGACGGAGGCGACCAGAGGTCTGGTGAACGCGGACTTCCTCAGCCTGATGAAGGACGGGGCGCTGCTCGTCAACGTCTCCCGCGGACCTGTCGTGGACACGAACGCGCTGCTCACCGAGGTGGAGAAGGGACGCATCACCGCCGCCCTCGACGTCACCGACCCCGAGCCCCTGCCGCCGGGACACCCCCTGTGGACGGCGCCCGGCGTGCTCATCAGCCCGCACGTCGGCGGCCCCACCTCGGCCTTCATGCCGCGCGCCAAGCGGCTTCTGGTGGACCAGTTGCACCGATTCGTGAACCACGAGCCCTTGCGGAACGTGATCCTCACTACGGGGACCTGACACACTCCCGGCACCCTCCGCAATCTTTCGAGCGCGGAACGTGTTGACATCTTCGCTGATCGTCACGCAGCGTAGAGAAGCTATGTCCCTGAGTGACGATCCTGGTGTATCGTCCCGACAGGGGCTGCGCCGCTGACCGTTCGGCGCCGGGGATGGACAGATCGGACTTGTGAGGGGGGCGACGGGCGATGCACGGCCTATGGACGAACGATCCGACGCGGCGGAGCCGCCGGCGGGGACCCTGGCGCACGACCGCGCGCAGACGCGGCCACCACACGAGCCATCACTGCCACCGCAAACCGGCCGGCCGCGGGAGGCACGCGGCGCACCGGGACACCGGGGAGCCGGGAGCGGCGCGCACCGGGAGGCCCCGGTGAACGCCCCGCCCGCCCTGACGGGCACCCTCGACGGCACGCCGCTCGCTCCGTCCGCGCCCCAGGCCCCGCCGCCCGCCCGGCCGCCGTCCGCCGCCGAGGGCCCGCGGCTGGTGCCCCAGCTCGTCCTCGCCCTGGTCTGCGGGACCTATGCGATCGGCTCCATGTTCGACTGGGGCTCGGAGCAAGTCGCGCTGATCATGGGCGACTTCGGGCTGAGTGCCGCGGCCGGCGCCGCCGCCGTCTCCTGCTTCCGCTACGCCCGCGGGCCCCGGGTCCGCTTCCGGTCGGCCTGGCTGCTCTTCGCGCTCTCCTCCGCGATGGCGTCCCTCGGCAACGCGGTCTGGGGGTGGTACGAGGTCGTCCTGGATCAGCCCGTGCCCAGCCCCAGCTACGCCGATCTGTTCTTCCTGTGCTTCGCCCCGCCCGCCATCGTGGGCCTGCTCGTCCTCGCGCAGCGGCCGGCGAACCGGGCGGGCTGGATCTGCCTGGCGCTGGACGCCTGGCTGATCGGCGGCTCGCTGCTCACCCTCTCCTGGAGCCTCGCGCTGGCCCAGGCCGCCCGGTTCGACGGGCCGAGCGTGGCGCACACCGCGCTGTCCCTCGCGTACCCGCTGCTGGACATCGCGCTCGTGAGCATGGTGCTGGCGCTGCACTTCCGCCGCTCCCCGGGCAACCGCACGGCGGTCAACACCGCCATCGGCGCGCTCGCCCTGACGGTGATGTGCGACGCGCTCTTCACCTCGCCGCTGCTGCACAGCAGTTACCACTCCGGGCAACTGCTGGACGCCGGCTGGTTCGCCGGGTCGCTGCTCCTCGCCTACGCCCCCTGGGCCGCATCCCACCGCACCGGGGCACCGGACGGCGAACGGCGTGTGCCCGAGGGGCACTCGCGCGTGGTCCACGAGCACGTGCCGGGACAGCGCGGCCCGGGCCAGCCCCCCGTACCCCCGCCCGCGCCGGGCGGCGGCGACCACCCGCGGTACCTGCCCGGCCGGCCGATCACCGGCTCACTGGCCGCGCTCACGCCGTACCTGGCCGCCGCGGTGTGCACCCTGGGCATCCTCTACAACGTGCTCAACGGCCGCAGGCCCGACCACGTCGTACTGATCACCGCCGGGGCCGTCGTGCTGGCGCTCGTCATGCGGCAGGGCATCATGCTGCTGGACAACATCACCCTCACCCAGGAACTGGCGCAGAAGGAGAACCACTTCCGCTCCCTGGTGCAGGGCTCCAGCGACGTCATCATGATCGCCGCGCCCAACGGCATCCTGCGCTACGTCTCCCCGGCCGCCGCCGGGGTGTACGGCCGGCCCGCCGAGGACTTGGTGGGCACCGAACTGGCCGCTCTGATCCACTCGGAGGACCTGGGCTGCGTGGTGCACGAGGTGCGCCGCTTCCTCGCCGCCAGCCCCCTCGAGGAACCCACGACCCGCATCGAGTGCCGATTCCGGTCGGGCGACGGAGGCTGGCTCAACGTCGAGTCCACCGTCAACCGCCACCACGGCGGCCTGATCTTCAACAGCCGGGACGTGACCGAAAGAGTCCGGCTCCAGGCCCAGTTGCAGCACAACGCCGAGCACGACCCGCTCACCGACCTGCCCAACCGCGCGCTGTTCACCCGGCGCGTCCAGCAGGCCCTCTCCGGCCGCCGCGCCACCGACCGGGGCGCCGCCCTGCGCGGCACGGCAGTGCTCTTCATCGACCTGGACGGCTTCAAGGCCGTCAACGACACGATCGGCCACCAGGCCGGGGACGAACTGCTCGTCCAGGCCGCCCGCAGACTCCAGGACGCGGTCCGGCAGGGGGACACCGCGTCCCGGCTGGGCGGCGACGAGTTCGCCGCCCTGATCGCCGGGGACGGCACCCGCGACCGGGCCGCCCGGGAGCGGAACATCCTGGAGCTCGCCGACCGCCTCCGGACCACCCTCTCCCAGCCCTACGCCATCGACGGCAACGATGTCCGGGTCAACGCCTCCATCGGTGTCGCCTTCGCCGAGCCGGGCCTCGGCGCGGGCGAACTGCTGCGCAACGCCGACCTCGCGATGTACCGCGCGAAATCGGCCGGGAAGGGCCGCGTCGAGCTGTACCGGCCGCAGATGCAGCAGGACGTCGTACGCAAGGCGGAGCTGGCCACCCGGCTGCGCGCCGCCCTGCACGACGGCGAGTTCACGCTGCTGCACCAGCCGGTGGTGAGCCTCGGGAACGGCCGGATCACGGCGGTCTCCGCACAGGCGCGCTGGCGCTCCTCCCAGGGGGTGCTGTTCACCCCGGCCGAGTTCCTGAGAGTGGCCGAGGACGGCGACAAGACCGCGGAGCTGGACCGCTGGATCCTGCGGGAGGCGGTGGACCAGGCCGCGGAGCGGGCCGCCGACGGACACGTCGTGCCGGTCTCCGTGCGGCTGAGCGCCCGGCGGCTGCTGGACCGCTCGATGCCGCTGGGCACCGTGGAGGCGCTGCTGACCCGGCAC
The DNA here is from genome assembly GCF_040704065.1 of Streptomyces sp. NPDC047869. Classification (NCBI taxonomy): domain Bacteria; kingdom Bacillati; phylum Actinomycetota; class Actinomycetes; order Kitasatosporales; family Streptomycetaceae; genus Streptomyces; species Streptomyces sp. NPDC047869. The sequence continues at coordinate 36,715 of NZ_JBEYRK010000024.1, read as the reverse complement.
GGGCTGCCGCCCGGCGCGCTGATCCTGGAGCTGTCCGACACCGACCACCGGACCTCGCTGGAGGAACTGGAGCGGCGGCTGACCGCGCTCAGCCGGCTCGGCGTGCGGATCGCGCTCGACGGCTTCGGCAGCGGCCACGCGGCCATCACGGCCCTCAGGCGGCTACCCGTCGACATCCTCAAGCTGGACCGCGGCCTGGTCGAGGGGGTCGTGGAGTCCGCGCGGCTGCACAAGATCACCAGCGGCCTGCTCCGTATCGCCTGCGATCTCGGGCTCCAGTCCGTGGCCGAGGGCGTGGATCTGCCGGAGCAGGTGACCGCGCTGCGCGCCATGGGCTGCACCCACGGCCAGGGCAGCGCGTTCGCGGGCCCGCTGGACGAGTACCGGCTGCGCCGGGCGCTCGGATCCGGCCACTATCCGGTGCCGCACGCTCCTGTCGAACCGGCGTTCGCGGGTGGAACCGCGGGGGTGTACACCGGAGGGGTGTCCGCCGTCATCGGAGGTGGGAGTGCACTCCGCTCACATAATGAGACGCCCGTCCCACCCACTTGACACGTGGTGCGTGCCGGGGGGAGGGTCAGTGCCATGCGCACCCGAATTCTCGTACTTGGACAGCGCGTCGGCTGAACTGGGACCCACCGGAGGACGATCCGGAATCCCCAGCGACCTACCCGACGCGCTCCCCTCGCTTGCCTTCCGGCACGAGGGGTTTTTTGTTGCACGAGCGCCTTTCGTGCGGCACCTCGACTCCGCCCAAACCTCGCATAAACCTCAGCATCGAGAAGAGAAGCCGATGACCGAGCAGGCCACCGGGGCCCATCCGCAGCCCCGGCCCCGATCCGGAGGACATCAGTCCGCCCCCGTCGAGCACGTCACGGGTGCGCAGTCCCTCATCCGCTCCCTCGAGGAGGTCGGCGCGGACACGGTGTTCGGCATTCCGGGCGGGGCGATCCTGCCCGCGTACGACCCGCTGATGGACTCCACCCGCGTCCGTCACGTGCTGGTCCGGCACGAGCAGGGCGCCGGCCACGCGGCCACCGGCTACGCGCAGGCCACCGGCAAGGTCGGCGTCTGCATGGCCACCTCGGGCCCGGGCGCGACCAACCTGGTCACCCCGATCGCCGACGCGCACATGGACTCGGTGCCGCTCGTGGCGATCACCGGGCAGGTCGCGTCCAAGGCGATCGGCACGGACGCCTTCCAGGAGGCGGACATCGTCGGCATCACCATGCCGATCACCAAGCACAACTTCCTGGTCACCAAGGCCGAGGACATCCCGCGGACCATCGCGGAGGCCTTCCACATCGCCTCCACCGGCCGCCCCGGCCCGGTCCTGGTGGACATCGCCAAGGACGCCCTCCAGGCGAAGACCACCTTCTCCTGGCCGCCGGTCACGGACCTGCCCGGCTACCGCCCGGTGACCAAGCCGCACGCCAAGCAGATCCGCGAGGCCGCCAAGCTGATCACCACGGCCAAGCGTCCCGTCCTCTACGTCGGCGGCGGCGTCCTCAAGGCGCGGGCCACCGCCGAGCTGAAGGTCCTCGCCGAACTCACCGGAGCGCCCGTCACCACCACCCTGATGGCGCTCGGCGCGTTCCCCGACAGCCACCCGCTGCACGTGGGAATGCCGGGCATGCACGGTGCGGTCACCGCCGTCACCGCGCTGCAGAAGGCCGACCTGATCGTCGCCCTCGGAGCCCGCTTCGACGACCGCGTCACCGGCAAGCTGGACAGCTTCGCCCCGTACGCCAAGATCGTCCACGCCGACATCGACCCCGCCGAGATCGGCAAGAACCGCGCCGCCGACGTGCCGATCGTCGGCGACGCCCGCGAGGTCATCGCCGACCTGGTCCAGGCGGTGCAGAAGGAGCACAGCGAGGGTCACCGGGGCGACTACACCGCCTGGTGGAGCGACCTGAGCCGCTGGCGCGACACCTACCCGCTCGGCTACGACCAGCCCGAGGACGGCTCGCTGTCCCCGCAGGCCGTCATCGAGCGCGTCGGGCAGCTCGCGCCCGAGGGCACGATCTTCGCGGCGGGCGTCGGCCAGCACCAGATGTGGTCCGCGCACTTCATCCAGTACGAGCAGCCCGCCACCTGGCTGAACTCCGGCGGCGCCGGAACCATGGGCTACGCGGTCCCGGCCGCGATGGGCGCGAAGGCCGGCCGGCCCGACCGCACGGTGTGGGCGATCGACGGCGACGGCTGCTTCCAGATGACCAATCAGGAGCTGACCACCTGCGCCCTGAACAACATCCCGATCAAGGTCGCCGTCATCAACAACGGCGCCCTCGGGATGGTCCGCCAGTGGCAGACCCTGTTCTACAACCAGCGGTACTCCAACACCGTCCTGCACTCCGGTCCGGAGGACGTCAACCCGGAGGCCAGGGGCACCCGCGTCCCCGACTTCGTGAAGCTGTCGGAGGCGATGGGCTGCCACGCGATCCGCTGCGAGCGCCCGGAGGACCTGGACAAGGTCATCGAGGAGGCGAACTCCATCAACGACCGCCCGGTCGTCGTCGACTTCATCGTCCACGAGGACGCGATGGTCTGGCCGATGGTCGCCGCCGGCACCTCCAACGACGAGATCATGGCCGCCCGGGACGTCCGTCCCGACTTCGGCGACAGCGAAGACGACTGAGCCGGAAGAGCGAAGAGGAAGACCAGACATGTCCAAGCACACGCTCTCCGTCCTGGTGGAGAACACGCCCGGCATCCTCGCCCGGATCGCCGCCCTCTTCTCCCGTCGCGGCTTCAACATCGACTCGCTCGCCGTGGGGGTCACCGAACACCCCGACATCTCGCGGATCACCATCGTGGTCAGCGTCGAGGAGTTCCCGCTGGAGCAGGTCACCAAGCAGCTCAACAAGCTCGTCAACGTGCTGAAGATCGTGGAGCTGGAGCCCGGCCAGGCCGTTCAGCGCGAACTCGTCCTGGTGAAGGTCCGCGCCGACAACGAGACCCGCTCCCAGATCGTGGAGATCGTCCAGCTCTTCCGCGCCAAGACCGTGGACGTCTCCCCGGAGGCCGTGACCATCGAGGCCACCGGGTCCAGCGACAAGCTGTCCGCCATGCTCAAGATGCTGGAGCCGTTCGGCATCAAGGAGCTGGTGCAGTCCGGCACGATCGCGATCGGCCGCGGCGCCCGTTCGATCACCGACCGGTCGCTTCGCGCTCTGGACCGATCCGCGTAAGGCTGGGTACGGGCGGCCGGCGCGCGCCGGCCGCCCGTATGCCGAGACCCCGAAACTTCCTTCCCCCTCACCGGCATACGGTGGGAGCAGAAACTGCACACCAAGGAGAGAACCCAAAGTGGCCGAGCTGTTCTACGACGCTGACGCCGACCTGTCCATCATCCAGGGCCGCAAGGTCGCGGTCATCGGCTACGGCAGCCAGGGCCACGCCCACGCGCTGTCGCTGCGTGACTCCGGTGTCGACGTCCGTGTCGGTCTGCACGAGGGCTCCAAGTCCAAGGCCAAGGCCGAGGAGCAGGGCCTGCGCGTGGTGACCCCGGCCGAGGCGGCCGCCGAGGCCGACGTCATCATGATCCTCGTCCCGGACCCGATCCAGGGCAAGGTCTACGAGGAGTCCATCGCCCCGCACCTGAAGGACGGCGACGCGCTGTTCTTCGGCCACGGCTTCAACATCCGCTTCGGCTTCATCAAGCCCCCGGCCGGCGTGGACGTCTGCATGGTCGCCCCGAAGGGCCCGGGCCACCTGGTCCGCCGCCAGTACGAGGAGGGCCGCGGCGTTCCCTGCATCGCCGCCGTCGAGCAGGACGCCTCCGGCAACGCCTTCGCGCTGGCCCTGTCCTACGCCAAGGGCATCGGCGGCACCCGGGCCGGCGTCATCAAGACGACCTTCACCGAGGAGACCGAGACCGACCTGTTCGGTGAGCAGGCCGTCCTCTGCGGTGGCACCGCCGCACTGGTGAAGGCGGGCTTCGAGACCCTGACCGAGGCGGGCTACCAGCCCGAGATCGCCTACTTCGAGTGCCTGCACGAGCTGAAGCTGATCGTGGACCTCATGTACGAGGGCGGCCTGGAGAAGATGCGCTGGTCCATCTCCGAGACCGCCGAGTGGGGCGACTACGTCACCGGCCCGCGCATCATCACCGACGCCACCAAGGCCGAGATGAAGAAGGTCCTCGCCGAGATCCAGGACGGCACCTTCGCCCAGAACTGGATGGACGAGTACCACGGCGGTCTGAAGAAGTACGACGAGTACAAGCAGCAGGACTCCGAGCACCTGCTGGAGACCACCGGCAAGCAGCTCCGCAAGCTGATGAGCTGGGTGAACGAGGAGGCGTAAGCCCCACGTCAGGGGGTCGGGGCACACTGCTCCGGCCCCCTTTGTCCACCCCGTCCAGCCACGGACGGGTGATCCTTCCGCAGAGGCGCAAGACGGCCTCCTGCACGCCACTAGACTGCTGCACAACATACGCGTCAGGCCCACAGCGTCGTGCGTCTTCCGCGGCTAGCCCCCCTCCACCGCCAGCGGCCGTCGGGACGGCCGTCCGCATTGGACTTGTGAGGACTCACGTGAGCTCGAAACCCGTCGTACTCATCGCTGAAGAGCTGTCGCCCGCCACCGTCGACGCGCTTGGCCCGGACTTCGAGATCCGGCACTGCAACGGCGCCGACCGCGCCGAGCTGCTCCCCGCCATCGCCGACGTCGACGCGATCCTGATCCGGTCGGCCACCAAGGTCGACGCGGAGGCCGTCGCCGCCGCCAAGCAGCTCAAGGTCGTCGCGCGAGCCGGTGTCGGCCTGGACAACGTCGACGTCTCCGCCTCCACCAAGGCCGGCGTGATGGTCGTCAACGCCCCGACCTCGAACATCGTGACCGCCGCCGAGCTGGCCTGCGGTCTGATCCTCGCCACCGCCCGCAACATTCCGCAGGCCAACTCCGCGCTGAAGAACGGCGAGTGGAAGCGCAGCAAGTACACCGGTGTCGAGCTGGCAGAGAAGACCCTCGGTGTCGTGGGCCTGGGCCGTATCGGCGCCCTCGTCGCCCAGCGCATGTCCGCCTTCGGCATGAAGGTCGTCGCCTACGACCCCTACGTGCAGCCCGCGCGGGCAGCGCAGATGGGCGTCAAGGTGCTGTCCCTGGACGAGCTGCTCGAGGTCTCCGACTTCATCACCGTCCACCTGCCGAAGACCCCCGAGACCCTCGGCCTGATCGGTGACGAGGCGCTGCGCAAGGTCAAGCCCAGCGTCCGCATCGTCAACGCGGCCCGCGGCGGCATCGTCGACGAGGCGGCGCTGTACGCGGCGCTGAAGGAGGGCCGGGTGGCCGGCGCCGGCCTCGACGTGTACGCGAAGGAGCCCTGCACGGACTCCCCGCTGTTCGAGCTGGACCAGGTCGTCTGCACCCCGCACCTCGGCGCGTCCACGGACGAGGCCCAGGAGAAGGCCGGCATCGCCGTCGCCAGGTCGGTGCGCCTGGCGCTCGCCGGCGAGCTGGTGCCGGACGCGGTGAACGTCCAGGGCGGTGTCATCGCCGAGGACGTCAAGCCGGGTCTGCCGCTCGCCGAGCGCCTCGGCCGCATCTTCACCGCCCTCGCCGGCGAGGTCGCGGTCCGCCTCGACGTCGAGGTCTACGGCGAGATCACCCAGCACGACGTGAAGGTGCTCGAGCTGTCCGCGCTCAAGGGCGTCTTCGAGGACGTCGTCGACGAGACGGTCTCCTACGTCAACGCCCCGCTGTTCGCGCAGGAGCGCGGTGTCGAGGTGCGCCTGACGACCAGCTCCGAGTCCGCCGAGCACCGCAACGTGGTGACCGTGCGCGGCACGCTGGCGGGCGGCGAGGAGGTGTCGGTCTCCGGAACCCTGGCGGGCCCGAAGCACCTGCAGAAGATCGTCGCGGTCGGCGACTACGACGTCGACCTCGCCCTCGCGGACCACATGGTCGTCCTGCGCTACGAGGACCGTCCGGGTGTCGTCGGCACCGTCGGCCGCATCCTCGGCGAGGCCGGCCTCAACATCGCCGGTATGCAGGTCGCCCGCGCGGCGGCGGGCGGGGAGGCGCTGGCCGTCCTGACCGTCGACGACACGGTGGCCGCCGGCGTGCTGGCCGAGGTCGCCGAGGAGATCGGGGCGACGTCCGCCCGCTCGGTGAACCTGGTCTGACCGGGCCGACAACGAAGAAGCGCCGGACGGGTCCATGACCCGTCCGGCGCTTCTTCGTGTCCGGTCGCCGCTCAGGCCGCGGTCTCCATCCCGGCCGTGGCCGCCGGCGTGCGCCGCGTGCCGGTCCCGCGCAGCGTCACCGCCGACGCGACGGCCGCGAGCACCAGCACCGCCGCCCCGGCGATCGCCGCCCCGTGCATCCCGGTGGTGAACGCCTCCCGGGCCGTGGCCGCCAGGGCGTCACCCGTGCGCCCCGGCAGCCGTCCGGCGACCGCGAGCGCGCCGCCCAGGGTCTCGTGCGCCTCGGCCGGGGCCGATGCGGGCATCTCGTGGCGGTAGAGCGCCGTACCGATGGAGCCGAGGACCGCCATGCCCAGGGCGCCGCCGAACTCCTGGCCGGTCTCCAGCAGTGACGAGGCGGCGCCCGCCTGTTCCACCGGAGCCGTGCCCATCGCCAGGTCCGTCATCTGGGACATCACCATGACGATGCCGGACGCCAGTACGCCGCAGGCGGCGAGGAGGAGCCAGAGCGAGTCCGTGCCGGCCAGGGCCAGCATCCCGTAGCCCGCCGCCGCGACGGCGAAGCCGGCGGTGACCACGTAGGCGCGGTCGACGCCCCGCTGGACCAGGGCGGTCGCGGCCGGGGCCGCCATGCCGATCGGCACCGACGGCAGCAGCGCCCACAGGGCCGCCTCCATCGCGCTCTTGTCCAGCACCATCTGCAGGTACTGCGTGGTGAAGAAGGCCGAACCCATCATCGCCAGCGCGGAGACGAGGTTCAGGACGACCGCGGGGGCGAAGCCCCGGCCGCGGAAGAGGGCCGGCGAGATCATCGGGGAGGCCGCCGTGCGCTGCCGGTGCACGAACAGCGCCGCGAACAGCAGGCCCACGGTGATCGGGACGACGTAGCGCGGGTGCCAGCCCTCGGACGGGATCTCCTTCAGGCCGTAGACCACGGGGAGCACCGCGGCCATCGACAGCGGCACGCTCAGCAGGTCGAAGCGGCCGGGCTCCGGGTTCCTGGACTCGGGCAGCAGCACCGGGCCGAGGAGCAGCAGCAGCGCCATCGCGGGCAGGTTGACCAGGAAGACAGAGCCCCACCAGAAGTACTGGACCAGGACACCGCTGAGCACCGAGCCGAGCGCGATGCCGCCGGTCATGACGCCCGACCAGATGCCGATCGCCTTCGCCCGCTCCGCGGGGTGGGTGAACATCGTGCGGAGCAGCGCCATGGTCGACGGCATCAGGGTCGCGCCGCCGATGCCGAGGACGGCGCGGGCCGCGATCAGGGTCTCGGCGCTGTTCGCGTAGGCCGCCACCAGGGAGGCGGCACCGAAAGCCGCGGCGCCGATCAGCAGCAGCCGGCGCCGGCCGATCCGGTCGCCCAGTGAGCCCATCGTCATCAGCAGGCCGGCCAGGACGAAGGCGTAGATGTCGAAGATCCACAGCTGCTGGGTGCCGCTCGGCTCCAGGTCCGCGCTGATCGCCGGGATGGCGAAGTACAGGACGGAGACGTCCATCGAGACCAGCAGCAGCGGAAGCATCAGCACGCAGAGCGCGGTCCATTCGCGGCGGCCGGCGCGGCCGCCGGGGGAGTCGTTGCTCGTCGGGTTCGTCATGGCAGTGACTGTACGGGCGTCTTAAACGCTTGTCTAGAACACTTGTATAAGTCACACGTCTAGGACGGTTGTATGGATCCGGCGCTAGGCTGGCCCGCATGGGACACCGTGAGGATCTGCTGGAAGGCGCCAAGAGCTGCCTGCTGGAAAAGGGCTTCGCGCGCACCACGGCGCGCGACATCGTCAAGGCCTCGGGGACCAACCTGGCCTCGATCGGCTACCACTACGGGTCGAAGGACGCCCTGCTCGCGGAGGCCTACGTCGCCCTCGTGGAACGCATGTCCGGCGCCTTCGACGGCGAGAGCGCCGCGCCGGCCGGCGCGCCCGGATCGCTGGAGCGCTTCCGGTGGGTGTGGTCGAACATCGTCGGCACCATGCGGGAGCCGGGCTCCGTGTGGCGGCTCAGCATGGAGGTGATGACCCTCGACATGCCGGAGCTGCGCGACCACCTGGCCGCAGCGCAGCGCGAGGGCGGGCGCGGCCTGGTCGCCCTGATGACGGACGTGCCCGAGGAGGAGGTGTCCGACGAGACGGCGGACACCCTCGGCCGGTTCTATCTCACCCTGATGACCGGGCTCATCGCCCAGTGGACCTTCGACCCGAAGACCGCTCCCGACGGGGACGCGCTGACCGAGGGGCTGCGCCTGATCATCGAGGCCGCGAGCGGCTGACCGCTCGGCCCGGCCGCTCGCCTCGGCTGCTCGGCCCGGCCGCTCTCATCGGCTGCTCTCCTCGGCCGCTCAGCTCAGCCGCGCCCGCTTCAGCGCCATGTGCAGCAGCAGCCGGTCCTCGCCGTCGTCCAGGTCGAGGCCGGTGAGCTGCTCGACGCGGGAGAGGCGGTAGTAGAGGGTCTGCCGGTGGACGCCCAGCTCGGCGGCCGTGCGGCCGGCCTGCCCCGCGCAGTCGAGGTAGACCTCGGCGGTGCGGGCCAGTTCGCGGTGGGCCGGGGCCAGCAGCGGGCCGACCGCGGGATCGTGGGCGGTCTGCGGCGGCAGCGCGGTCAGCAGCCGGTACGGCCCGACGCGCCCCCACTCGGCGACCGGCCCGAACCGCGGCTCCGCCAGCGCGGCGCGCGCGGCGGCGGACGCCTCCTGCCAGATCTCTCCCAGCTCGGCGAGCCCGATACGGGGCTCCCCGACCCCGGCGGCGGCCGCTGCCCTGGACCGGCGCGCGCCGCGCGCCCCCGCCGGCTCCTTCAACACCCGTGACGCCGCCGTCAGGGCCGGTGTCGCCACGTCCGCCGAGCGGAGCCGCACCAGCACCGCCAGACTCTGCTCGGTGGCCCCCCACGGGACCGTGCACAACGCCGTGGCGTGCGGGACCGTGCGCACGGACGGCGCGTCGTCCGGGTCGGCCGACGGCCAGGGGGCGACGCACACCAGCGTGTGCGGGCCGTCCGCGCGCGTCCCCAGCGCGGTGCGCAGTTCGGCCACCGCCATGTCCTGCTGCCAGCCGCGTTCCGCGGTCAGCACCGCCCGCAGCTCCCGGCCCAGCCCCGCCCCCGCCCGCTGCTCGTCCGCGAGCAGGGCGCCGATCCGGCCCGTCACCTGCATGGCGGCGCCCAGTTGCGCCTCCGTCGGACCAGGGTCGTCGTCCAGCAGCCAGACATAGCCGAGGACCACACCCCGATGGCGCACGGGCAGACAGATGCGGCCGCGGTAGACGCCGGCCTCCGGCGTCGGCGGGATCCGCACCGGTCCGGTCGCACGGGTGATGCCGAAGCCCTCGAACCACTCCCGCACGGTCGCGGTGGAACGCCGGGTCAGGATCGAGCGGGTGCGCACCGGATCCAGGGCCGACGGGTCCAGGTCGCCCTCGCTGTCGTACGCGCCGAAGGCGATCAGCTCGAAATCCCGGTTCTCCAGGGTCGCCGGAACGCCCAGCAGCTCCGAGATCTCGTCCACCAGCTCCTGATAGTCAGCCTTGTAGTCCGACGTCACCCCCGCATTCTCCCGCATCTCCGCGCCCCTTCATACATCTGTCTGAGATCGCGGTCGCGGATGCGTGACAGCTGTCGATGGCAGACGATCGGAGAAATCCATAGGTTTCACGGTGGTTCTCCGTGCCGTACCCGAATCGTCGGGCTCGGCCCGTCTTCGGTGCTTTTGTAGTGGAGGTGCCCCGTGCTGGGTCCCGTGATTCTCGCCGCGTCGCGAAGCGACCGGATGCGACGCCTGATCTCGGCGGCCCCGGTGACCAAGCAGGTCGTGGACCGCTTCATCCCCGGCGAGACCGTGACCGACATCGTCCCGATCATCGGGGACCTGGCGGCCAGGGGCCTGGAACTGACGATGGACGTCGTCGGCGAGGACATCACCACCCCCGAGCAGGCCTCCGCCGCCCGGGACGCCTACCTCGAGCTGATCGGCCGGCTCAAGGAGCTGGAGCTGGGCGAGAAGGTCGAGATGTCCGTCAAGCTGTCCATGTTCGGACAGGCGCTGGAGGGCGGCCACGAGCTGGCCCTGGCCAACGTCCGTCCGGTCGTCGAGGCCGCCGCCGCCATCGGGACCACCGTCACGCTCGACGCCGAGGACCACACCACCCTGGACTCGATGTTCGCCATCCACGAGGAGCTGCGGAAGGACTTCCCGCAGACCGGCTGCGTCATCCAGGCCTACCTCTTCCGCACCGAGGCCGACGCCCGCCGCCTCGCGGAGGCCGGCAGCCGGGTGCGCCTGGTGAAGGGCGCCTACAAGGAGCCCGCCGAGGTCGCGTACCAGCGGAAGCACGAGATCGACAAGGCGTACGTGCGTATCCTGAAGACGCTGATGGAGGGCGAGGGCTACCCGATGATCGGGTCCCACGACCCGCGCCTGATCTCCATAGCCCAGGAGCTGGCCCACCAGGCCGGCCGCAAGCTGGACGAGTACGAGTTCCAGATGCTGTACGGCATCCGCGGCGACGAGCACCTGCGGCTGGCCGCCGAGGGCCACCGCATGCGCGTCTACACCGCCTACGGCACCGACTGGTACGGCTACTTCATGCGCCGTCTCGCGGAGAAGCCGGCGAACCTGCGCTTCTTCCTGCGCAGCATGGTCAGCAAGGGCTGAGCCCGAACACCCGCTCACGTACAAGGAGTCAAGGATCCTATGGACGCTGTGACCCAGGTCCCCACCCCGGTCAACGAGCCGGTGCACGGTTATGCCCCCGGCTCGCCCGAGCGCTCCCGTCTGGAGGCCAAGCTCAAGGAGCTGGCCGAGAACCCGATCGAGCTGCCGATGACCATCGGCGGCGAGAAGCGCCTCGGCGGCGGTGAGCCCTTCGAGGTCGTCCAGCCGCACAACCACAAGGCCGTCATCGGCACCGGCCGGCACGCCACCCAGCAGGACGCCCAGGACGCCGTCGACGCGGCCCTGGCCGCCGCGCCGGCCTGGCGCGCCATGTCCTTCGACGACCGCGCCGCGATCATCCTGCGCGCCGCCGAGCTGCTGTCCGGCCCCTGGCGCGAGACCATCGCCGCCTCCACGATGCTGGGCCAGTCCAAGACCGCCCAGCAGGCCGAGATCGACAGCCCCTGCGAGCTGGTCGACTTCTGGCGCTTCAACGTCCACTACGCCCGCCAGATCCTCGCCGAGCAGCCCCCGGCGAACTCCCCGGGTGTCTGGAACCGCATGGACCACCGCCCGCTGGAGGGCTTCGTCTACGCGATCACGCCGTTCAACTTCAGCGCGATCGCCGCGAACCTGCCCACCGCCCCCGCGCTCATGGGCAACGTCGTGGTCTGGAAGCCGTCCCCGACGCAGACCCACGCCGCCGTGCTGCTCATGCGGCTCCTGGAGGAGGCGGGCCTGCCCAAGGGCGTCATCAACCTCGTCACCGGTGACGGCATCGAGGTCTCCAAGGTCGCCCTGGAGCACCGGGACCTCGCGGGCATCCACTTCACCGGTTCGACCAAGACGTTCCAGTACCTGTGGAAGACGGTCGGCAACAACATCGAGAAGTACCGCTCCTACCCGCGTCTGGTCGGCGAGACCGGCGGCAAGGACTTCGTGGTCGCCCACCCGAGCGCCGACCGCGCCATCCTGAAGACCGCCCTGACCCGCGGCGCCTTCGAGTACCAGGGCCAGAAGTGCTCGGCCACCTCCCGCGCCTACATCCCGGCGTCCATCTGGAACTCCGGGTTCAAGGAGGAGTTCGCGGCCGAGGTCGACAACCTGACCATGGGTGACGTCACCGACCTGTCGAACTTCATCGGCGCCGTCATCGACGAGCGCTCCTTCGCCAAGAACAAGGCCGCCATCGACCGTGCCGAGGCGGACGCGGCCTGCACGATCGTCGCCGGCGGCAGCTACGACGACTCGGTCGGCTACTTCGTCCGCCCGACCGTCGTCGAGTGCACCGACCCGGAGAACGAGGTCTTCACCACCGAGTACTTCGGCCCGTTCCTCGCCGTGTACGTCTACGAGGACGACCGGTACGACGAGATGCTGACCCAGATGGAGTCGGTCTCCGACTACGCCCTCACCGGTTCGGTCATCTCGGGCGACCGCGCCGCGGCGGCGTACACGATGGAGAAGCTCCGCTTCGCGGCGGGCAACTTCTACATCAACGACAAGTCGACCGGTGCCGTGGTCGGCCAGCAGCCCTTCGGCGGCGGCCGCGCCTCCGGCACCAACGACAAGGCGGGCGCCCCGCAGAACCTGATGCGCTGGACCCTGACCCGCGCCATCAAGGAGACCCTGGTCCCGCCGACCGACTACTCCTACCCGCACATGGGCTGACCTCGCCCGCCCCGTGAACTCGGGCCGGGAAGCCTGCCCCCCGAGCAGGCTTCCCGGCCCGTTGCCAATTCCGGCCCTGTCACAATGCGTTCATGACGGTGACGGCGGACGACGGGGTACGGCTGTGGGCGGAGCGTTCGGGCGGCGCCGGTGACCCGCTGGTGCTGTGCCACGGCGGCCCGGGCCTGTGGGACATGTTCGGCGACCTGGCCGCGCTGCTCGCGGACGTCACCCCGGTGATCCGCTGGGACCAGCGCGGCTGCGGCCGCTCGGAGCGCTGCGACGGCCCGTGGACCGGTGAGCGGTTCGTGGCCGATCTCGACGCCGTACGACGACACTTCGGCCTGGAGCGGATGGCGCTGCTCGGCCACTCCTGGGGCGCTCAGCTGGGCTTGAGCTACGCCCTGGCGCATCCGGACCGGGTGAGCGCGCTGGTGTACGTCTCGGGCACCGGCATCGGCCCGGACGCCGGCTGGCACCCCGGGTACAAGGAGAACTTCCTCGCCCGTCTCGCCGACCACCCCGAACGCCTCGCCCGCTGGCGGGAGTTGTCCGGCCTCGCCCGGCGCACGGAGGACGAGGAGCGGGAACGGGCCGTGCTGCACTGGTCCGTGGAGTTCGAGGACCGGGACCGGGCCCTGGAGCCGGCCGGGCGCATGGCCGAGCCTTGGTTCGGGATCAACTCCGAGTGCGCCGACGCCCTCAACGAGGAACGCAGGCGCACCTGGGGCACCCGCGCGCTGCACTCCGCCTGCCGGGCCCTCGGGGTGCCGGTGCTGATCGTCGACGGCGCCGACGACATCCGCCCCCGTACCGCCGTCGACTCCCTCGCCGGGGCGCTGCCGCATGTCCGCCGGGTGACCTTCCCGGGTGCGGGGCACATGCCGTGGGTCGACGACCCCGAGGGCTTCCGCGAACTGCTCAGCCGGTGGGCAGGTGACGGCCGAGGAAGTCCCGCATGAGCGCGGCGATTTCGTCGGCGTGCGTCTCCAGGGCGAAGTGCCCGGTGGGCAGCAGGTGCACCTCGGCCTCCGGCAGGTCCCGCTGGAAGGCGAGCGCGCCGGCCGGCACGAAGATCTCGTCGTGTCCGCCCCAGACCGCGAGCAGCGGGACCCGGGAGGCGCGGAAGTACTCGTGGAAGGCCGGGTAGAGCGCGAGGTTGGCACCGTAGTCGGAGATCAGGTCGAGCTGGATCTCCGACTGGCCGGGGCGGGCCAGCAGCGCCGCGTCGTGTTCGTAGGCGTCCGGGCTGACCAGTGAGGGGTCCGGAACGCCGTGCAGGTACTGCCACTTGATGCCGTCGGGGGAGTAGATCTCCCGCACCGGCGCCTCCGTCTTCGGCGTCCGCTTCTCGATCAGGGCCAGCACGGGCGCCCAGGCCTCCTCGCCGAGCCCTTCCTCGTAGGCGTTGCCGTTCTGCGTGACGATCGCGGTCACCCGGTCGGGGTGGGCGAGAGCCAGGCGCAGGCCGATCGGGGCGCCGTAGTCCTGGATGTACAGGGCGTACCGCTCCAGCCCCAGCCGCTGGGTGAACTCGTCCGTCACGGCGGCGAGTTCGGCGAATGTGTACGAGAACTCCGCCGGGCCGGGCGCCGCCGACCGGCCGAAGCCGATGTGGTCGGGGGCGATCACCCGGTAGTGGTCGGCGAGCAGCGGGATCAGGTCGCGGAACATGTGCGAGCTGCTCGGAAAGCCGTGCAGGAGCAGCAGCACCGGGGCGTCGGAGGGGCCCGCCTCGCGGTAGTACACCTCGAGGCCGCGGACGGTGGCGGTGCGGTGGTGGACCTGGTGAGTGGACATGGGTGCAGTCCAGCACGCGCATGTCTAACCCGTCAAGAGAGTTTTAGAGGTTAGAAGTCGAGCCCCTGGGTGAGGCCTTCGACGATGGGGGCGCCCATCTCCGGCCGGTCCGCCCCGCGGACAAGGTGCAGGTCATGGCCGTGTGGCGGGATCCGCCGTCTCAGATAGTAGGAAGTCCGAGTAATTGTGCAGACAGGCGCGGCGGGCTCCCTTAGTTTTGTAGAAGTCGAACGTCTCGCTCGATCCAGCGAACGGCGGTCGTGAGCCGGGCCCCGTGCAGGCAATCCCTGCGGCACCGCTCCCCGCCCTCCGGGGCCCCGCCCGCGCCCATCCGGCAGTGGGGGAGTCTCTCGCAACCCTCCTGCCGTACTCCGGTTTCCCGAAGGAGTCGATTCACCATGGCCGAGACGACCGTCCGCCGCCGAGTCCGCCACGTTTCCCGCTCGGCCGAGTCCGAGCGCAAGAACGCCGCCGCCGCCCTCCAGCGCGCCCTCGACCGCCGCGACAACGGCGGCGAGACCGGCCACTGAGCCGGCATCGATCCGGGAGCCGCACCCGCCGGGTTGCGGCGCGGCCCACTGTCGCGCCGCAGCCCGGAAGAGGCCGGCGGCCCACATGTCCGCATCGCGGACAGGGCGTGTCATCCTCTGGGACGGGAGGTAGGGTGCCGACATGTCTCGCAGCATCAATCTCGCAGTGATCCCCGGTGACGGCATCGGCCAGGAGGTCGTGGCCGAGGGCCTGAAGGTCCTCTCCGCCGTCCTGCCGCAGGATGTGAAGCTGGAGACCGAGGAGTACGACTTCGGTGCCAAGCGCTACCACGCCACCGGTGAGACCCTCACCGACGCCGACCTCGACGCCCTGAAGCGGCACGACGCCATCCTGCTCGGCGCCATCGGCGACCCGTCGGTCCCCTCCGGCGTGCTGGAGCGCGGCTTCCTGCTCAAGCTCCGCTTCGCCTTCGACCACCACGTCAACCTGCGCCCGTCGAAGCTGCTGCCCGGTGTCTCCACCCCGCTGGCCGGCCAGCCGGAGATCGACTTCGTGGTCGTCCGCGAGGGCACCGAGGGCCCCTACACGGGCAACGGCGGCACCATCCGAAAGGGCACCGAGCACGAGGTCGCCACCGAGGTCTCCGTCAACACGGCCTTCGGTGTCGAGCGCGTGGTCCGCGACGCCTTCGCCCGTGCCCAGGCCCGCCCGCGCAAGAAGCTCACGCTGGTCCACAAGAACAACGTGCTGACCTTCGCCGGGCACCTGTGGACGAACGTCTTCAACAAGGTGGCCGAGGAGTACCCCGAGGTCACCACCGACTACATCCACGTGGACGCGGCGACCATCTACCTGGTCACCGACCCCGGCCGGTTCGACGTGATCGTCACCGACAACCTCTTCGGCGACATCATCACCGACCTCGCCGCCGCCGTCTCCGGAGGCATCGGCGTGGCCGCCTCCGGCAACATCAACCCCGGCCGCGAGTTCCCGTCCATGTTCGAGCCGGTCCACGGCTCTGCCCCGGACATCGCGGGCCAGGGCAAGGCAGACCCCAGCGCCACGGTGCTCTCCGTCGCGCTGCTGCTGCGCCACCTCGGCCACGACGCCGAGGCCGACCGCATCGACGCCGCGGTCGCCGCCGACCTCACCGAGCGGGTGGGCAAGCCCGCCCGCAGCACCTCCGAGATCGGCGACGCCCTCGCCGTACGCGTAGCCGGCTGACCCGCCGCGCTACGCACAAGCCGTCGGGTCGCACACGCACCCGGCGGCTTCTTTTGTGCCTCGCCGGGTGCCACCATCAACCACTGGGCCGCTTTCACCCCGATTCCGTCCGGCGTCGCCCGCGCGCGATAATCGAACGCGGAGCCGCGACATGAGGGAAAGCTCGGACGTCCTAGCACCGGCCACCGGCCGGTGAAGGGCGCGAACGCGGCCCGGTCACTACTCACCGGTGAAGGACAAGCACTCATGACGACGCCCACGATCGAGCTCAAGCCCTCCGCCCACCCGCTCGCCGCCGCGGAGCGCGAGGCGATCCTGGCCAGCCCCGGATTCGGCCGCCACTTCACCGACCACATGGTGACGATCAAGTGGACCGAGGGGCGCGGCTGGCACGACGGCCAGCTCGTTCCGTACGCGCCGATCCCCCTCGACCCGGCCACCAACGTCCTGCACTACGCCCAGGAGATCTTCGAGGGCCTGAAGGCCTACCGCCAGCCCGACGGCTCGGTCGCCACCTTCCGCCCCGACCAGAACGCCAAGCGCTTCCAGCGTTCCGCGCGCCGTCTCGCCATGCCGGAGCTGCCGGTCGAGACGTTCGTCGAGGCCTGCGACGTCCTGGTCCAGCAGGACAAGGACTGGGTGCCCGCGCACGGCGGCGAGGAGTCGCTCTACCTGCGCCCGTTCATGATCGCCACCGAGGTCGGCCTGGGCGTCAAGCCCGCCAACGAGTACCTGTTCATCGTCATCGCCTCCCCGGCCGGCGCGTACTTCCCGGGCGGGGTCCGGCCGGTGTCGATCTGGGTCTCCGAGGACCGCGTCCGCGCCGTCCCCGGCGGCATGGGCGACGCCAAGACCGGCGGCAACTACGCCGCCTCCCTGCTCGCCCAGGCCGAGGCCGCCGCCAAGGGCTGCGACCAGGTCTGCTACCTCGACGCCGTGGAGCACAAGTGGGTCGAGGAACTGGGCGGCATGAACCTGTACTTCGTGTACGGCGACAAGATCGTCACGCCGACCCTGACCGGCTCCATCCTGGAGGGCGTCACCCGTGACTCCCTGCTCGCCGTCGCCCGCGACCTCGGCTACAAGTCCGAGGAGGGCCGGGTCTCGGTCGAGCAGTGGCAGCGCGACTCCGAGAACGGCACCCTCACCGAGGTCTTCGCCTGCGGCACCGCGGCCGTGATCACCCCGGTCGGCACCGTCAAGCGGGCCGGTGCCGAGTGGCAGCAGAGCGGTGGCGAGTCCGGTGAGGTCACCGTCCGCCTGCGCCAGGCCCTCCTCGACATCCAGCGCGGCAAGGCCGAGGACCAGCACGGCTGGATGCACAAGCTGGGCTGACACCCGCCAGGCGTCCTCAGGGGCCGCCCCGGACCTCCGCGTCCGGGGCGGCCCCCGTGCGTTCGGGGACCTTCACCCGGCCGATTCGGTCTCGCTGATTCGAGCGGCGCTCAATGTGACGTTGATCGAGCCACTGCGGCCAATAGTCCCCTTGCATCGGTGCTGCGTTTAGAGTGATGCTCTAAACGACGGACGACAAGGAGGTGCCGTGCCGTGAGACTGACCCCCACCGAGCGGGACCGGCTGCTGCTCTTCGGGGCCGCCGAACTGGCCCGGGCCCGCCGGGCGCGCGGTCTCCGGCTGAACGTGCCGGAGGCCACCGCGCTGATCGCGGACACCGTCTGCGAGGCGGCCCGCGACGGCCGGCGGCTCGCGGAGGCCGTCGAGGCGGCCCGCTCGGCGCTCGGCCCCGAGGACGTGCTGCCGGGCGTCGCCGACGTCGTCACCGAGGTGATGGTCGAGGCCGTCTTCGACGACGGCTCCCGGCTCGCGGTGGTCTCCGACCCCATCGGCGGCGGTCTGGGGGAGCGGGCGCCCGGTGCGCTGCTGCCCGGTCCCGAGCACGCCGACCCCGCGCCGGTCGTCCGGCTCAGGGTCACCAACACCGCGTCCGTGCCGGTCTCGGTCACCTCCCACTTCCACTTCTTCGAGGCCAACCCGCGGCTCGACTTCGACCGCGAGCGGTCCTACGGCATGCGGCTCGCCGTGCCGGCGGGTTCCTCGGTGCGGTTCGGGCCGGGACAGAGCGAGGAGGTCGGCCTGGTGCCGATCGGCGGCGAGCGGATCGCGATCGGCTTCGCCGGCCTGGTCGACGGCCCGCTGGACGCGCCCGGCGCGAAGCGGGAAGCGCTGCGCAGGGCCGCGGCCTGCGGATACCTGGGAGTCACGGAGCAGGACGCAGAGGACGGAGGCGAGGAGCGATGAGCCGCTCGAAGGGACGCGAGGTGAGCCGGTCGATCCACGTCGACCCGCACGCCTACGCGGCCACCCACGGGCCCCGGGCGGGCGACCGCGTCCGTCTGGGCGACTCCGGACTGACCGTCCGGATCGAGTCGGACGCCCAGCGGTACGGCGACGAGTTCCTCGCCGGGTTCGGCAAGACCGCCCGCGACGGGCTGCACCTGAAGGCCGCCGCCGTCCGTGACACCTGCGACGTCGTGATCAGCAACGTCGTCGTGATCGACGCGGTCCAGGGCATCCGCAAGGTTTCCATCGGCATCCGCGAGGGGCGCATCCACGCCATCGGCCGGGCCGGCAACCCCGACACCCTGGACGGCGTCGACGTCTTCGTCGGCACCGGCACGTCCATCGTGTCCGGGGAGGGGCTGATCGCCACCGCCGGCGCCGTCGACACCCATGTGCACCTGCTGTCGCCGCGGATCATGGAGGCCTCCCTCGCCTCCGGGGTGACCACGATCATCGGGCAGGAGTTCGGCCCGGTGTGGGGCGTGGGCGTCAACTCGCCCTGGGCGCTGCGGCACGCGTTCGGCGCCTTCGACGCCTGGCCGGTCAACATCGGCTTCCTGGGCCGGGGTTCGTCGTCCCACGAGGCACCGCTCGTCGAGGCACTGGCCGAGGGCGGGGCGAGCGGCTTCAAGGTGCACGAGGACATGGGCGCCCACACCCGCGCGCTCGACACGGCACTGCGGGTGGCCGAGGAGCACGACGTCCAGGTCGCCCTGCACAGCGACGGCCTGAACGAGTGCCTGTCCGTCGAGGACACCCTGCGGGTGCTGGAGGGCCGTACGATCCACGCCTTCCACATCGAGGGCTGCGGCGGCGGCCACGTGCCGAACGTGCTCAAGATGGCCGGTGTCCCGAACGTCATCGGCTCCTCCACCAACCCCACCCTGCCCTTCGGCCGGGACGCGGTCGCCGAGCACTACGGCATGATCGTCTCCGTCCACGACCTGAAGACCGACCTGCCCGGCGACGCCGCCATGGCCCGCGACCGCATCAGGGCCGGCACGATGGGCGCCGAGGACGTCCTGCACGACCTGGGCGCGATCGGCATCACCTCGTCGGACGCGCAGGGCATGGGCCGGGCCGGCGAGACGGTCCGGCGCACCTTCGCCATGGCCGGCAAGATGAAGGCCGAGCTGGGCCCGCTGGACGGCGACGGCGAGGGCGACGACAACGCCCGCGTCCTGCGCTACATCGCCAAGCTGACCATCAACCCGGCCATCGCGCACGGCCTCGCCCACGAGGTCGGCTCGATCGAGACCGGCAAGCTCGCCGACATCGTGCTGTGGCGCCCGGAGTACTTCGGTGCCAAGCCGCAGCTCGTCCTCAAGTCCGGCTTCCCGGCCTACGGCGTGACCGGCGACCCCAACGCGGCCACCGACACCTGCGAACCCCTGGTGCTGGCGCCGCAGTTCGGCGCGTACGGCGCCACCGCCGCCGACCTCTCGGTCGCCTTCGTCGCCCGCGCCGCCGCCGAGCAGGGGAACGACACGATGCCCACCCGGCGCCGCCGGGTCGCCGTCCGCGGCACCCGCGGCATCGGCCCGGCCGACCTGCGGCTCAACTCCCGCACCGGAGCGGTCGACGTCGACCGGCGCACCGGCCTGGTCACCCTCGACGGCGACCCGCTGCGCTCCGAACCCGCCGAGTCCGTGTCCCTCAACCGGCTCTACTTCCTCTGATCCAAGGACCTGTTCATGACCTACCGCATGCCCCCCGAGTGGGCCCCGCACGAACGCACCTGGATGGCCTGGCCGGGCCCCAACCCGACCTTCGCCGACGACGAGGAGCTGGCCGCGGCCCGCACCGCCTGGGCCCGGGTGGCCCGCGCGGTACGCCGCTTCGAGCCGGTGACGATGGTGCACGGCCCCGGCCAGGGCGAGCCGGCGCGCGCACTGCTCGGCCCGGACGTCGAACTGGTGGAGCGCGAGCTCGACGACGCGTGGATGCGCGACATCGGCCCGACCTTCGTGCTCGACGAGCAGGGCCGGCCGGCCGCCGTGGACTGGGTGTTCAACGGCTGGGGCGGCCAGGACTGGGCCCGCTGGGAGCACGACTCCAAGATCGCCCGCCAGGTCGCGGACCTGGCCGGGGTGCCGGTGCTGAGCAGTGAACTCGTCAACGAGGGCGGCGCGATCCACGTCGACGGCGAGGGCACGGTGCTGCTCACCCAGACCGTCCAGCTCGGCGCCGGCCGCAACCCCGGGTGGAGCCGCGAGCGGGTCGAGGCGGAGATCCACGCCAGGCTCGGCACCAGCAAGGCGATCTGGCTCCCGCACGGCCTGTCCGGCGACTACGGCAGGTACGGCACCCAGGGCCACGTCGACATCGTCGCCGCCTTCGCCCGGCCCGGCACGGTCCTCGTGCACAGCCAGCGGGATCCCGCCCACCCGGACCACGCCCGCTCCAGGACGTACCTGGAGATCCTGCGCGGCGAGACCGACGCCCAGGGACGCCCCCTGGAGGTAGTCGAGGTGCCCGCCCCCACCGTCGTGAAGGACGAGGAGGGTGACTGGGTCGACTACTCCTACATCAACCACTACCTGTGCAACGGCGGCGTCGTGCTCTGTGCCTTCGACGACCCGAACGACGAGGTGGCGGCGGGCATCTTCCGCCGTCTGTTCCCCGATCGGGAGGTGACGCCGGTGGACGCCCGTACGATCTTCGCCGGCGGGGGAGGCATCCACTGCATCACACAACAGCAGCCGAAGAGCTAGGAGCAGCCGATGGCCGGTGCGCGCAGGAACGCGCCGCCACGCGAGGACGTCCTCGCCGCCGCCATGGACATGATCGCCGAGCGCGGTCTGGAGAAGCTCACCATGGCGGCGCTCGGCCGTGAGGTCGGGATGAGCAGCGGCCACCTCCTGTACTACTTCCGCTCCAAGGACGAGCTGCTGCTGCGCACCCTGGAGTGGAGCGAGGGCCGGCTCGGCGCCGAGCGCGGCCGGCTGCTCGCCCGCCCGGGCTCCGCCCGCGAGCGGCTGGAGGCGTACGTCGGCCTGTACGTCCCCGACGGCCACCGCGACCCGCACTGGACCCTGTGGCTGGAGGTCTGGAACCGCTCGCAGAACGCCGCCGAGGACGCCCGGGAGCGGCAGGCCGCCATCGAGGGCGCCTGGCACCGCGATCTGGTCGCCCTGATCGCCGAGGGCGTCTCGCGCGGCGAGTTCCGGCCGGTCGACGCGGACCGCTTCGCCACCCGGCTGCGCGCCCTGCTGGACGGCTTCTCCATCCATGTCGCCATCGGCCTGCGCGGCACGGACCGCGAGCAGGTGATCTCCCACGTGCGGGAGTTCCTCGCCGAAGCACTGCACGTACCGCGGCCGACGGACGCCTGACGTCACGGAGCGGGTCCGGGGCCGGGGCCGCGCCCCGTCCACCATGGCGACCGGATACTGAGACGGGCGGCCGGCCGGGGCCGGGACTGTGCGAAACTTCCTCCGTGCCCTCGTTCGCCATGATTATCGGCAGCAGGCGCGCCGGTCCGCAGTGACCATCTCGTACTACCAGGTGCGGGTGGCCATCGTCGTCTCAGACCCGCGCGCAGACCTCTCGCACCCGCGAGGGGTCTTTTCGTTTTCCGGCTCACCCACGGCCGGGAGGCGCGGCGCGAGGAGTATCGCAGGGGCGGTGGAGCCGGACATTCCGGTAAGACCGAAGATTCACAATCAGGAGCCTTGAACTCATGACCGAGACGGTAACCAGCGAGCTCGACGACTCGTTCCACGTCTTCGACACCACGCTGCGCGACGGCGCGCAGCGCGAGGGCATCAATCTCACGGTCGCGGACAAGCTCGCCATCGCACGGCACCTGGACGACTTCGGCGTCGGCTTCATCGAGGGCGGCTGGCCCGGCGCCAACCCGCGGGACACCGAGTTCTTCGCGCGGGCGCAAGCGGAGATCGACTTCCGGCACGCCGAGCTGGTCGCCTTCGGCGCCACCCGCCGCGCCGGATCCAAGGCGGCGGACGACCCCCAGGTCAAGGCCCTGCTCGACTCCGGCGCCCCGGTGATCACGCTGGTCGCCAAGGCGCACGACCGGCACGTCGAGCTGGCGCTGCGCACCACGCTGGACGAGAACCTGGAGATGGTCCGCGACACCGTGTCGTACCTGTGCGAACAGGGCCGCCGGGTCTTCGTGGACTGCGAGCACTTCTTCGACGGCTACCGCGCCAACCCCGAGTACGCCAAGGCGGTCGTGCGCACGGCCGCCCGGGCCGGCGCCGACGTCGTCATCCTCTGCGACACCAACGGCGGCATGCTGCCCGCCCAGGTCCACGCGGTCGTCTCCACGGTCCTCGCCGACACCGGTGCCCGGCTCGGCATCCACGCCCAGGACGACACCGGCTGCGCGGTCGCCAACACCCTGGCCGCCGTCGACGCCGGCGCCACCCACGTGCAGTGCACGGCCAACGGCTACGGCGAGCGCGTCGGCAACGCCAACCTGTTCCCGGTGGTCGCGGCCCTGGAGCTGAAGTACGGCAAGAAGGTGCTGCCGGAGGGCCGGCTGCGCGAGACCACCCGGATCTCGCACGCCATCGCCGAGGTCGTCAACCTCACGCCCTCCACGCACCAGCCGTACGTCGGTGTCTCCGCCTTCGCCCACAAGGCCGGGCTGCACGCCTCCGCGATCAAGGTCGACCCCGACCTGTACCAGCACATCGACCCCGAGCTGGTCGGCAACACCATGCGCATGCTCGTCTCCGACATGGCGGGCCGGGCCTCCGTGGAGCTGAAGGGCAAGGAGCTCGGCATCGACCTCGGCGGCGACCGGGAACTGGTCGGCCGGGTCGTCGAGCGGGTCAAGGAGCGCGAGCTCCAGGGCTACACCTACGAGGCCGCCGACGCCTCCTTCGAGCTGCTGCTCCGGGCCGAGGTCGAGGGCAGGCCGCTGAGGTACTTCGAGGTCGAGTCCTGGCGGGCCATCGTCGAGGACCGCCCCGACGGCACCCACGCCAACGAGGCCACCGTCAAGCTGTGGGCCAAGAGCGAGCGGATCGTCGCCACCGCGGAGGGCAACGGCCCGGTCAACGCCCTGGACCGGGCCCTGCGGGTGGCGCTGGAGAAGATCTACCCGCAGCTCGCCAAGCTGGAACTGGTGGACTACAAGGTCCGCATCCTGGAAGGCGTGCACGGCACCTCCTCCACCACCCGGGTCCTGATCTCCACCTCCGACGGCGGCGCCGAGTGGTCCACGGTCGGCGTGGCGGAGAATGTCATCGCCGCGTCCTGGCAGGCCCTGGAGGACGCCTACACCTACGGGCTGCTGCGGGCGGGCGTGGAGCCGGCCGAGTAGGCACAGTGGAGGCATGAGCGAAGACGGCAGCGGCCCCCTGTCCGGCGCCCGCGTGGCGACCCGGCTGCCCGCCGCGGACCTGGACCGGGCCAGGCGCTTCTACGCCGAGAAACTCGGACTGCGGCCCGTCGACGAACGTCCCGGCGGGCTGCTGTACCGGTGCGGCGGAACGGACTTCGTGCTGTTCCGCTCCACCGGGTCCTCGCCCGGCACCTTCACCCAGATGGGCTTCGAGACCGATGACGACCTCGGGTCGGTCGTGGCGGAGCTGAGGCGGCGCGGGGTGGTGTTCGAGGAGGTCGACGCGCCCGGGTTCCGCACCCGGGACGGCATCGCCGAGGTCGAGGGCAACTACCCGAGCAAGGGCGCCCGCGGGGAGCGCGGCGCCTGGTTCCGGGACAGCGAGGGCAACCTGCTGGGGATCGGGCAGCCGGTCCGCTGAGTCAGGGCGCCCGCCAGATGTTGTCGAAGGCCGCGTTCTCGATCTCCCGGCGCTGCCGCACGGCGGTCAGCTCCGTCACCGCGTCGCCGACCGCGGCCAGCACGGTCACCACCGGCTCGTCGGTGAACTCCTCCCCGGCCCCCTCCCCGCCCCCGATGCCCAGGGCGGCCGCGAGCGTGGCGAGGACCGGCTCACGGGACTCCCAGCGGTCGGTGGCCTGCCGCCGGGCCGCGGTGTCGGCGCCCGCGGCGGTCCGCGGCCGGCGCGGGAACCAGGGCCTGCGCTCGCCGGTGAGCTGCCCCTCGGTGTCCAGGATGTCGAAATAGGCCGAGGCCAGCCCCTCGCCCCGGCGCCACAGCCAGTCCTCGGCCGTCTCGTACGGCTCCTGCCGGACCAGCGCCGAGCCCGCCTCGTCCAGCATCCGGTCGTCCAGCGCCAGCGGCGGCCCCGGCACCACGCGCTCGCCCTCCAGGGTCACGGCCCGGGTGCCGAGCAGGTCGACGAGCTCGGCACCCGCGAGCGCCAGCGACAGGTCGCCCTGCTCCACGGGGCGGTCGCCGGGGACGTCGGTGGCGACGATGAACAGATCCCGTGCTGTGGTCATGTGGCGTGCT
Source organism: Streptomyces sp. NPDC047869 (assembly GCF_040704065.1). Taxonomy (NCBI): domain Bacteria; kingdom Bacillati; phylum Actinomycetota; class Actinomycetes; order Kitasatosporales; family Streptomycetaceae; genus Streptomyces; species Streptomyces sp. NPDC047869. Next base: position 12,078 of record NZ_JBEYRK010000024.1, on the reverse strand, counting down.
CCCGGTCCCGGACGGCTTTCCCTACGACCACCATGAAGCGTGGGAGGCCGATCCGCGACAAGGCGGCGCCGCTCAGCAGGAATCCGCCGCGAGCTTCTCGAAGCCGGCCCGGCTCATCACCCGGCCGTCGGCCCAGACCTGCCCGGGCCCGAGCCGCCCGATCCGCTCGGCGGTGAACTCCACCCTTCCGTTGTACGAGTCGCCGGTCACGTAGTGCCCGAAGCCCAGCTCGTACCGGTGGCGGGGGAGCAGCCGCCGCTCGCCCCGGTGCCGGGCCCGCCAGCTCGCGGGCGGCGTGAACAGGGGGAACTCGGTGTCCCCGTGCAGATCCTCCTTCCGCACGTCCCATCCCGTGGTGACTGGCCCGTCGCCGCCACCGCGCGGCCGCCCGTCCAGGTGGGGCCCCCGATAGGCGTCGTCACCGCACGGCCGGAACAGCGCGTACGGTGCACCGTCCGCCCCGACGCCCACCCCGGCCAGCGGCAGATCGACCGCCGCGCAGCCGCCGAGCGGCAGACACCCGGCGACCGCCGCGAGTACGGCACTCCTGCGCATGACCCGCCCCCTCTCGAGGGCGGAAGGTGTCCCGCCCTACTGCAGTCTCCACTTCTGGTTGGCGGCCCCGGTGCACGACCAGATCTGGGCCCGGGCCCCGTTCGCCGACGAGTCGTCGGTGACGTCGAGGCACTTGCCGGCCGCCGTGTTCACCACATCACCGGTGCCGGAGTTGTACGACCACCGCTGGGCACCGGTTCCGTTGCAGTCGTACAACTGCACCTTCGCCCCGTCGGCGGTCGAGCCCGACGTGACGTCGAGGCACTTGCCGAGCGCCTGGACCGAGCCGTCGGCCGCGACCGTCCACTTCTGCGCCGCGCTGCCGTTGCAGTAGTAGAGCTGCACCGCCGTGCCGTTCGCGCTCGAACCGCCCGCCACGTCCAGGCACTTGCCGGCCAGTCCGACGAACGAGCCGCTGCTCGCGGAGCCGCCGGACTGGGTGCCGGACCAGGTGAACGTGGCCGAGGTCCGGCCGGGCAGCGAGTAAGTGGCGTGCTGCCCACCCCAGTTGACGGTCACCGTCCTCGCCGACGCCGAGTCGTTGTACGCGATCAGCGCCTTGCTGCCGTCCGGGTTGCGCCACGCCACGTTCGGCACGGCGCTCGACGCCGTCGACGCGATGCGCTGGGCGCCCGGCCGGACGAACTTGGTCAGGTGGCCCATCGTGTAGTACTCGACGGTGTAGTCGACGGTCCCGCTCGCCCCGTCGCCGTTGTGCACGGTGACCAGGCCGGTGCAGGTGCCGCAACCGCCGTGGTGCGGGCCCATGTTCTGGTCCACCGCGAGGGACCACTTGGTCACCGACTTCGCCCAGTTGCGGGTGTAGTCGATGATGTTGTTCATGTCCTCGCGCTGCTGGTTGGCGATCCAGGTGCCGCCGGAGTGCTCGGTGCCGAACGCGTCCAGGTTCGGGTACTGGTTGTGGACCGAGGTCTGCTTGGCGATGTCACCGCCGTAGCCGTGCCAGGCGATGCCGCCGAAGTTGGGGTGGTTGCGGATCGCCGCGTCGTCGACGCTCTGGGCCGCGTAGGAGTCGTAGACGTCCCAGTTCCAGTCGTGCGCCAGGACCTTGGTCCGCAGGCCGGCGGACTGGAGCTTGGGCAGCAGCTCGTTCTTGAGGAAGTACTGGATGCCGGAGGCGTTCCAGCTCATCGAGGGATAGCCGGAGCAGCACGTCGGCTCGTTCTGCGGGGTGACGTACGAGACGTCGATGCCCTGGTTCTTGTACGCCTGGAGGTACTTCACGAAGTACGAGGCGTAGGCCCCGTAGTCCTCCGCCTTCAGCCAGCCGCCGTTGAGCGAACCGCTGTCCTTCATCCAGGCCGGCGCCGTCCACGGCGAGGCCATGACGGTCAGGGAGGGGTTGAGCTGGAGGGCCTGCCTGGTCAGCGGGACGACGTCCGCGAGGTCGTGCGAGATGGAGAAGCCGTTCAGGTTCGGGTCGGTCTGCCCGGCCGGCACGTCGTCGTACGTGTACCCGTACCGCGCCAGGTCCGAGGCGCCCATCGGGTTGCGCAGGAACGACAGCCCGATACCGTCCGTCGGCGAGAACAGCTTCCTCATGGCCGTGTCCCGCGCCGCCTGCGAGAGCGCGCCGCTGCCGTTCATCAGCCAGGCCGCGGTGTCCGTGAACGACGCGCCGCCGCCGGTGAAGGTCTGGTACCGGGTGTTCTCGTCGACGGTGATGTTCTCGCCGCTGCCGCCGGCCCCGGACTGGAAGGCGAACGGCGTCTGCGCCTGGAGGCCGCGCACGACATGTCGTCCGCCGGAGTCGTCGGTGGTGGTCAGCCAGGCCGTGACCTGCTCGCCGGCCGCGTGCGCGGTGGGCATGCCGACGGTCGTGAGCCCGGCGGTGGTCAGCAGGCCGGCGAGCAGCAGCCGGGCCGTGCGCAGGGGTCGTCTCATGGAGCGCCGCCCTTCGGGGTGGGGGATGGGGGGCGTGCGAGCCGTGAGTAAATGACGGCTTCGTGGGCGCGTCAAGAGGTTGCGCATTCAGCTTCCGAACGCACAACCGCCGTCATCCGGCCGCCTGTTGGCCTCGCACCACTTCTGACGTGAAGTATTGACGGCGCCCTGTTGACCCAGTTAACTCACGGCGTGATCTAAGTCATGAGTGAATCAAGAGCCGAGGGAAGGTACATGCGAAGAACCGCCCTGCTCGTCTCCGCCGCACTCCTCACCGGGCTGCTCCCCTGGGCGACCGCGCGAGCCGCCGACGATCCCGCCCCCGTCCCCGTCGACCGCTTCGAGGGGGAGGTCCCCTTCGCCGCCCAGCCCGCCGAGGGCATCTTCACCTGGGGCGGCGACACGGACGACCCGCCCGCCCTCCAACTGGCCACCCGCACCGATGCCCCCGAGGGCGCCAAGGTCCTCACCGGCTCCTACGACATCAGCGGCTACGGCGGGTTCACCCACGACTTCGCCGCCGGCGAGCCCGCCCACGACTGTTCCGCCCACCGGGGCATCCGGTTCTGGTGGGACGGCCGGGACAACGGCAGGAAGATCGCCTTCGAGATCAAGGACGGCGGGGCTCACGGCGAGGCCTCCGAACTGTGGACCACGTCCTTCACCGACGACTTCGCCGGCTGGAAACAGATCGAGATCCCCTTCACCGACTTCACCTACCGCACGGACTACCAGCCCGTCGGCGGTATCGACCACGTCCTCGGCCTCGACCGGATGTGGGGTTACGCGGTCACGCTGCCGGCCGGCGCCAAGGGCGACTTCGCCATGGACGGCGTGGAGTTGTACGGCAGGGCCGACCAGTCGCTGCGCGCCTCGGTGAGCACCGGCGCGGCCGTGTACCCCGTCGAGGAGGGCGGTACGGCGAAGGTCGGCGTCACCGTGGCCACCACCGGGGCCCGGCCCCTCGACGAACCCGTGACCGTCACGTACACGACGGCGGGCGGCACCGCGGGCCCCGGGAGCGACTACACCCCCGTCTCCGGCACCCTCACCTTCCCGGCGGGCACCGCCTCCGGCACCTCGCGGACCGTTCGGGTGCCCACCCTCCGGGACAAGGCCGCCGAGCCCGCCGAGACCGTCCCGCTGAAGCTCACGGTGACCGGCGCCAAGGCACCCGCCGAGACGCCGCAGGTCGTCATCGACGCCCACGGACTGCCCTATCTGAACACCAAGTCGCCCGTGAAGAAGCGGGTGGCGGACCTGCTGGGCCGGATGTCACTGGCGGAGAAGGCCGGCCAGATGACCCAGGCCGAGCGCGGCGCCCTGACCGACCAGGGGGACATCGCCGGATACGCGCTCGGCTCGCTCCTCTCCGGCGGCGGCTCGACGCCCACGCCCAACACCCCGGACGCCTGGGCGAAGATGATCGACGGCTTCCAGCTACGGGCTCAGGCGACCCGCTTCCAGATCCCGCTGATCTACGGCGTCGACGCGGTCCACGGCCACAACAACCTGGTCGGCGCCACGATCATGCCGCACAACGTCGGCCTCGGCGCCACCCGTGATCCCCAACTGGCCGAGCGCACCGGCGCGGTGACGGCGGCCGAGGTCCGGGCCACCGGCATCCCCTGGGACTTCGCGCCCTGTCTGTGCGTGAGCCGCGACGAACGCTGGGGACGCTCCTACGAGTCCTTCGGCGAGGACCCGGCGCTGGTCGAGTCGATGGAGACCGTCGTCCAGGGCCTCCAGGGCCGGGCCGACGGAAGGGACCTCAGCCGCGGCGACAAGGTGCTCGCCACCGCCAAGCACTTCGTCGGTGACGGCGGCACCGAGTACGGCTCCTCGACCACCGGCACCTACACGGTCGACCAGGGCGTCACCAAGGTCACCCGGCAGCAGCTCGAGGCCGTCCACCTGGCGCCGTTCGAGAGCGCCGTCGACCGGGGCATCGGCACGGTCATGCCTTCCTACTCCTCGCTCGACATCCTCGGCGACGGCCAGGGCCCGGTGAAGATGCACGCCCGCGCCGACATGATCAACGGTGTGCTCAAGGGCCGCATGGGCTTCGACGGGTTCGTCATCAGCGACTGGAACGCCATCGACCAGCTCCCCGGCGACTACGCCTCACACGTGCGCACCTCGGTCAACGCGGGCCTGGACATGATGATGGTGCCGTACACCTACAAGGTCTTCACCGGCACGCTCGTCGACGAGGTGCGGGCCGGCCGGATCGGTGAGCGGCGGATCGACGACGCCGTCTCCCGCATCCTCACCCAGAAGTTCCGGCTCGGCCTGTTCGAGCACCCGTACGCGGACACCCGCGGCGCCGCCGCCATCGGCTCCCCGGCGCACCGGGCGGTGGCCCGCGAGGCGGCGGCCGAGTCCCAGGTGCTGCTGAAGAACAGCGGCGGGCTGCTGCCCCTGAAGAAGGGCCAGAAGGTCTACGTCGCCGGGTCCAACGCCGACGACATCGGCAACCAGACCGGCGGCTGGACCGTCACCTGGCAGGGCGGCTCCGGCAACACCACCCCGGGTTCGACGATCCTCGACGGCATGCGCGCGGCGGGCGGGGACGTCACGTACTCCAAGGACGCCTCCGCGCCGACCGGGGGCTACGACGCCGGTGTGGTCGTCGTCGGCGAGACCCCGTACGCGGAGGGAGTCGGTGACGTCGGCAACGGGCACCGGCTCACCCTCTCGGCCGCCGACCAGGCCGCCGTGGACAAGGTGTGCGCGGCCATGAAGTGCGCGGTGCTGATCGTCTCCGGGCGCCCGCAGCTCATCGGTGACCGGCTCGGCCGGATCGACGCGCTGGTCGCCTCCTGGCTGCCGGGCACAGAGGGCGCCGGCGTCGCCGACGTCCTCTACGGCAGGCGGCCCTTCACCGGGCAGCTTCCGGTCACCTGGCCCCGTTCGGAGTCCCAGCTCCCGATCAACGTCGGTGACGCGGCGTACGATCCGCAGTTCCCCTACGGCTGGGGCCTGACCACGCTCACCCGTGTCCCGCGGGGCGGCCCGGCCACGCTGCGGGCACTCGGGATCGCGGCAGCGGCGGCGGAGCGGACGGGCGCTGACCGGGCCGGGCGGGAGCTGGTCACCAGGGCCCGGCTGATCGTCCAGCACGAGCTGGGCGACCGCATGACGGCGGCGGTGGCGAAGCCCTTCGCCGACGCGGACCACCTGCTGCTGACCGGCCACTACGGGAAGGCGGTGCAGAAGCTCACGGAGGCCTGCCGGGCCGCGTGAGTCCCCCCGGCGAGCCGCGTACATGACTGGTTTGGGAGGCTTCGGGTAGTTTCGAAGGATGAAGGCCGTCCCTCGGACCCGAAGCCTCCTGGCGCTGCTGCTGGCCGCGCTGGCGCTGGTGGTCGCGACCACCCTGGCCCCCGGTGCGATGGCGGCCACCAGCGTGTCCAGCATCGCCCAGGCCCTGCGCAAGAGCCCGGTCTACGTCGACCCCGCGGCCTCCGGGCAGGTGTCCAGGGCCGACGCCGACGACCTCGCCAAGCAGGTCAAGGGCGCCGGCAAACCCCTGTTCATCACGGTCCTGCCCGCCGGGTATCCCACCGCGAACCTCTTCTCCGACCTGCGCACGGCCACCGGCGTGACCGGCCTGTACGCCATCCGGCTCGGCGACCGCTTCGACGCCCGCGCGGACTCCTCGGTGCTGTCCCCCACCGCCGTGCGGAACCTGGTCGCCAGCGTGCAGGGCGAGGACGCCAAGACGCAGCTCGCCGACTTCACCGACCGCGCCCTGGCCAACATGGGCGGCCGCGCACCCGCGAGCTGGGGCGGTCAGGGCGGTGGATCGGGCGCGTCGAGCACGGCACTGATCACGGTGGGCATCGTCCTGGTGGCCGGCGGCGCGGGTGCCTACACCCTGGTCCGCCGCAACCGCCGCCGTCACGCCGAGGAGCAGCGGGCCGCGCTGGACCGGCTGCGGGTGGTCGTGGACGAGGACATCACCGCCTTCGGTGAGGAACTCGACCGGCTGGACTTCCAGCCGGCCGAGCCGGGCGCCGACGACGCGATGCGCGCGGACTACGAACGGGCCCTCGACGCCTACGACAAGGCCAAGCAGCACATGGCCGAGGCACGCGGACCCGAGGACGTCAGGGCGGTCACCGAGGCCCTGGAGGACGGCCGCTTCTCCCTCGCCCGACTGGCCGCCCGCCGCGAGGGCCGCCCCCTGCCGGAGCGCCGTCCGCCCTGCTTCTTCGACCCCCGCCACGGCCCCTCCGTCACCGACGCGGCCTGGACCCCGCCCGGCGGCAGCCTCCGCGAGGTGCCGGTCTGCGCCGCGGACGCCACCCGCCTGGCCGACGGCCGCGACCCGGTGATCCGCGAGGTCGACACCGACTACGGCCGCCGCCCCTACTGGGACGCCGGCCCCGCCTACGGCCCCTGGGCCGGCGGCTACTTCGGCGGCGGCATCCTCCCCGGTCTCCTGGTCGGCACCGTGCTGGGCAGCATGATGGCCACCCCGTCCTACGCCTCCGACTACGGCACCGGCTACGGCGACTTCGGCGCCGCCGGCTACCAGGGCGGCGACGTCTCCGGCGCCGACTTCGACCCGGGGGACTTCGGCGGCGGCTTCGGCGACGGCGGCGGTTTCGACGGCGGAGGCGGCGGAGACTTCGGCGGCGGTTTCTGACCCGCCGCGCCGGCCGCCGCGGCGGGCACAAACGCCGCTCCTGGCCGCACCGTTGTCGCGGCCGGTGTGATCAAGTAACGTCAGGCGACGTGAACACCGGACCGGCCTCGCGCCACACACGGATCGGCCACCCGGTGGAGGACTGACCGCACGGAGGGTGCCCGGAAGGCACCCCGGCTCCGCACGCGGACCTCCCCGCGCCCGAGCACCACGAGTCCATCTCTTCGTGCCCGAGCAACAGCGAGGTCAGCCACATGCCAGTCACGTTCAACCACACCATCATCGCCGCCAAGGACCGCAACGAGTCGGCCCGGTTCTTCCGGGAGCTGCTGGAACTCCCCGAAGCGCCGTCCTGGGGCCCGTTCGTCAACATCCAGCTCCACGACGGCGTGCTGCTTCAGTTCGCCGAGCCGCCGGTGGAGATCCAGATGCAGCACTACGCGTTCCTGATCGACGACGAACTGTTCGACCGGGCCTATCGGCGACTGTGCGACCGCGGCGTCGAGCACTGGGCCGATCCGCACATGCGGCGCCCCGGGGAGACCAACACCGAGCACGGCGGCCGCGGGGTGTACTTCAAGGACCCCGCCGGTCACGCGATCGAGCTGATCACCCGCCCCTACCTGTAGACGGCGAAGTCCTGCCCGGGCGCCCGGAACACGGCGCCCGGACAGGCCGGCCGGGCGCCGGTGCGGCGCCGCGGGCTCAGGCGTCCTTGATGGCCGAGATGTCGAAGACCAGCTTGATCTTGTCGGAGACGAGGACGCCGCCGGTCTCCAGGGCCGCGTTCCAGGTCAGGCCCCACTCGGAGCGCAGGATCTCGGCCTTGCCCTCGAAACCGACGCGCTCGTTGCCGAAGGGGTCCTTCGCGGCGCCGTTGAACTCCAGGTCGATGGTGATCGGCTTGGTGACACCGAGGATGGAGAGGTCGCCGGTGATGCGGTAGTCGTCGCCGCCGAGCGCTTCGGCCCGGGTGGAGCGGAAGGTCATCGCCGGGAACTCGTCGGTCTTGAAGAAGTCCGAGGACTTCAGGTGCCCGTCGCGGTCGGCGTTGCCGGTGTCGATGCTGTCCATCCGGACATCGAGGGTGGCGGTGGACTTGGCGGGCTCGCCGCCGTCCAGGTGCAGTGCGCCGGTGAACTCCTGGAAGCCGCCCTTGACGTTGGTGACCATCGCATGACGGGCCACGAAGCCGATCGTGGTGTGGGCCGGGTCGATCGTGTAGTCGCCGCTCAGCGCGGCCAGATCGGGGCCGGCGGCGGGGGTGGCGGTGGTCTCGGGGGCGCTTTCCTTGCGGCCGAAGATACCCATGCGGTGCTCCTTGGGGACGGCCGCGGCTCCGTGGGGAAGCCGCGACGGGTTTCTGTTTAACGTTCAACTAGCCCAACGGCTTCGACGGTAGACCTATTCCGTTGAGTTTTCAACATCATCCGCCACGTGTTCCCCAAGGAACGGAGAGTAACCAGGGCACGCCCTCTGGCGAACGCGCGTAGACCTCGGGCACCATCTCTCTGCGCACCCGCACCACCTGCACAGCCGAACCACAGCAGACACGGCCCACCGCAGGAAGGTCTCTCCCCATGAAGGTCCTGAAGGCCCGCTCCGTCCTGACCGCGCTCGCCCTCGTCGTCGCCCCCGGCGTCGCCGTGGTCGGCACCGCCACCGACGCCTTCGCCGTCACCAAGATCAGTCACTCGACCGCCACCGGGATGTTCCGCTCCTCCGGCATCACCTGGTCGTCCTCCGGCAACTGTTCCGACCGGAACAACTCCACCTGCACCTCGTTCGAGCAGCTCAACCTCGCCACCGCCCAGGGTGCCCAGACCCTGAAGGGGGCCAGCGGCTGCGCCCTCAACATCACCGGCGGCACCGAGACGGGCCACGCCTCGGGCACCTACTCCCACTGGAACGGCTACAAGCTCGACTACGGCAAGAACACCTGCGTCACCTCGTACATCAAGAACAACTTCAGCTACATCGGCCTGCGCGGCGACGGCGCCCCGAAGTACAAGTCCGGTTCCGGCAACATCTACGCCGACGAGGGCAACCACTGGGACGTCCTGTACTACAACTGCGGCGGCTGCTGAGCCAGGAGGGCGGTGACCGGCCGCATGAGCACGGGACCGAGCCGACGCGCACTGCTGCTGGCCGCCGCCCTCACCGCCGCCACGGCGCCCGTCGCCCGCGCGGCGGCGGGCGCCGACCCCTTCGACACCCTCCGCCGCCGGTGGCTCGACATCGCCCTCGGCACCGGATACGACCCGGCCGCCGAGCCGTACGCCTCCCGCCTCGCCCAACTCGGCACTGCGGCCCGTGACTTCCACTCCGGCATGACCCCCGCCGCCGGCTCCCTGTGGCCCGGCCGCCCCTTCGACCCGCCCGCCGGGATCACCTTCAGCTACGGCCGCCTGTGGACCATGGCCCAGGCGTACGTGCAGCCCGGCACCGGCGCCAGCGGCGACGACGCCCTCCTCGCCGGTGTGCTCCGCGGCCTCGACCACCTCTCCGAAACCGTCTACAACCCCGCCACCACGCGCTACGGCAACTGGTGGGAGTGGCAGATCGGCAGCCCCCGGCTGCTGACCGACATCACGGCCGCCCTGTACGAACACCTCGGCGCGGACCGCGTCGCGGCGGCCTGCGCCACCGTCGACCACTTCATCCCGGACGCGATGCTCTCCGAGTACTCCGGCACCTCCACCGGAGCCAACCGCGTCGACCTGTGCCGCTCCGTCGCCCTGCGCGGCATCCTCGGCAGGGCCGGTGACCGCCTCGCGCTCGCCCGGGACGCCCTCTCGCCGGTCTTCCCGTACGTGACCGGGGGCGACGGCCTCTACGCCGACGGCTCCTTCGTGCAGCACACCTGGGTCGCCTACTCCGGCACCTACGGCCAGGTCCTGCTGGACGGTCTGGGCCGGCTCTTCGCCCTGCTCGCCGGTTCCCAGTGGGAGATCACCGATCCGGCCCGGCGGAACGTCCTGGACGGCGTCGAGCACGCCTACGCCCCCCTGATCCACGACGGACTCGTGATGGACTGCGTCAACGGCCGCGCCATCAGCCGGGGTTACCTGCGCGACGACGACCAGCACATCATGCGCGGCGACCACTACCACGGCCAGGCGCTGATCGCGGCCGTCGCCCTGCTGGCCGACGGCGCGAGGGAGGAGGAGCGGCGGCGCTGGTACGGGCGCGTCAAGGGCTGGATCGAACGGGACACCGTGACACCGATCCTGACGGCACCTCAGTTCGGCGTCGCGGACCTGGTCCGGCTGCACGCCGTCGCCGCCTCGCCCGTACCCGCGGCCCCCGAACCCCTCGGTCACCGGCTCTTCCCGGCCATGGACCGCGCCATCCACCGCGGCCCGCGCTTCACCGCCGCGCTCTCCATGGCCGGCGACCGCATCGCCCACTACGAGTGCGGCAACGGCGAGAACCCGCGCGGCTGGCACACCGGCTCCGGGATGCTCTCCTGGTGGCCGGTGGGGCGCGGCGCCCGGTCCGACCAGTACACGGACTGGTACTGGCCGACCGTCGACTGGTACCGGCTGCCCGGCACCACCGTCTCCACCAGACGCCTCGCCGACCGGGCCGGCGGCGAGTGGGGCGCGCCCAGGCCGGACGTCCGCTGGGTCGGCGGCACCACCGACGGCGAGTACGCGGCCGTGGGCCAGCACCTGAAGGGCCTGGAGTCCACGCTGGAGGCCCGCAAGTCCTGGTTCTTCCTCTCCGACGCGGTCGTGTGCCTGGGCGCCGGGATCAGCTGCGCCGACGGCGTCCCGGTCGAGACGGTCGTCGACAACCGCAACCTCGGCGAGGGCGGCGCCCAGACCTTCGTGCGCGGCCCCGGCTGGGCCCATCTGGAGGAGCACGGCGGCTGGCTGCTGCCCAGTGGCGGCGTGCTGCGCACCCTCCGCGAGGACCGCACCGGCGCCTGGTCCGACATCAACACCACCAGCACCGACGAGCGGCGCACCCGCCGCTGGCAGACCCTCTGGCTCGACCACGGCACGGATCCGGCCGGCGCGGCCTACGTCTACGTCCTGATGCCCGGCGCGGACCGCGGCGAGGTCGCCGCCCGGGCCGCGGACCGCCACTGGCTGCGCGTCCTCGCCAACGACGCCTGCCACCAGGCCGTCGCCGTGCCCTCGCTGGGCGTGACCGCGGTCAGCTTCTGGGAGGCCGGCACGGCCGGCGGCCTGTCCGCCGCCGCGGGCGCGAGCGTGCTCGTCCGCCGCCGGGGCCGGACCGCTACGCTGTGGATCAGCGAGCCGCCCCGCACGGGCGTGCCGCTGGAGATCGTCTGGGACCGCCCGGTGCGCTCGGTCCTGCACGCCGACGACACCGTGCGGGTCCTCGCCGTCGACCGCCGTCTGAGGCTCCGTGTCACTCCAGGGATGGCATGTGCCACCCATCAATGTGAGGTCGCTCTCAGGTGACGGCTTTGTGGCCCCCCTACAACGGAAGCGCCCTCTGAGCAGTCGGAACGCCTGCATGTCGCTGTGGTTCTGTTCAGTGCTACCAGGAAAACGGTCCGGAGACTGTACGGAGTCGACGGCTCGCTTTCCTTGGTGTCCTTCGTAAGGTCACTACATGACCGTTTTGGAAGAGACGACGGGTGAGCCGACCGCGGAGCCGGCGGACGCGCGTGGGCGAGTCGCCGAGCTGCACGAGATCCGTGCCCGGGCCGTGGCCGGCCCCAGCGAGAAGGCGACCGCCGCCCAGCACGCCAAGGGCAAGCTGACGGCACGGGAGCGCATCGAGCTGCTCCTGGACCCGGGTTCCTTCCAGGAGGTGGAGCAGCTGCGCCGGCACCGGGCGAGCGGTTTCGGCCTGGAGGCGAAGAAGCCCTACACCGACGGTGTCATCACGGGCTGGGGCACGGTGGAGGGCCGTACGGTCTTCGTCTACGCCCATGACTTCCGGATCTTCGGCGGCGCCCTGGGCGAGGCCCACGCCACGAAGAT
>NZ_JBEYRK010000023.1:0-128139 GCF_040704065.1 Streptomyces sp. NPDC047869 | reverse complement strand
TGCCCACGGCCTGCGTGGTTGCGGGCGCGGGCGTGATGGTGTCCTCGCACAGCAGGGACACGAACCAACGCCCGGCCGCGTCGCGGGACACGGTCGCCGTGGTCGGCTCCACGCCTTCGGGCAGGGGACGCGACCAGCGGATGTCCAGCGGCTGGGCCATCTTGGCCAGCGTCAGTCGCCCGTCACGCCACTTGAACGCGCTGCGGGTGTACTCGGCCGACGCTCGGGACTTCTTCCGGCTCTTGTAGCGCGGGTACTTCGCTCGCTTGGCGAAGAAGCTGGCGAACGCGGTCTGAAGGTGGCGCAGCGCCTGCTGAAGAGGGACGCAGGACACCTCCGCCAGGAAGGCCAGTTCCTCGGTCTTCTTCCACTCCGTGAGCGCAGCGGACGACTGCACGTAGGAGACGCGGCGCTGCTCGCCGTACCAGGCGCGAGTGCGCTCCTCCAGCGCCTTGTTGTACACGAGGCGGACGCAGCCGAACGTGCGGGACAGCTCTGCCGCCTGCTCGTCCGTGGGGTAAAAGCGGTACTTGAACGCCCGCCTGACCTGCCGCGCCATAGCTCACATCCTATCAGTTCCCGTGTGAGCGACGGGTGTTGGCCGGTGGCCATAGACGGCGAATCGCCCTGGCGGCGATTCGCCTTTCCCTGCCCCGCTACGCGGGAGCTTCGTTTCCTCCCCGGCCTGAAGGCCGGGGTATCCACGAAGGAGACTCGATGACCGCATTGGCGGCGGCAGCGTTGGTCGTGTCCGGGGGCGGCACCACCGCCTCCGCTTCCGGTGCCCCGCCGCGAACCACGCACGGTCCCTGCCAGTACACCCAGACCCCGGACGAGCCGGCGGCGCGGCCGGTTCCCCTGCCGCCCGATCCACGACGCACCCCAGTCACGGCACGGTCGATGTGGCTGTCCGGACCAGCCAGGGCCCGCTCCCGCTGCGTCTGGACCGGGCGAAGGCGCCGTGCACGGTCCAGAGCTTCGTGCATCTGGCGCAGCACCGGTTCTACGACCGTACGGTGTGCCATCGCCTGACGGCGTACCCGACGCTGAAGGTCCTGCAGTGCGGCGACCCGACCAGCACCGGCGAAGGCGGGCCGGGGTACAAGTACAAGGACGAGCTGCCGGTGGACCTGCCGCCGGCACCGAGCGATCCGACCGGCGCCCGTCGCCTTTACGGGCGCGGATTGCTGGCGATGGCCAACGCCGGGCCGAACACGAACGGTTCGCAATTCTTCGTCGTCTACGGTGACTCCGCGCTGCGACCGAACTACACGGTGTTCGGCACGGTCGGTGCCGCCGGTGTGGAGACGCTCGACGAGATCGCTGCTGGCGGTATCGAACCAACCGCGCAGGACCCGGCGCCCGTCGACGGCACGCCCGTGCTGCGCACCGAGCTGCTCAGCGTCCGGCCGTCCTGCCAACCTTGACGCATCGTGGCGCGGTCACCGCGGACCAGCTACGCGACTGGCCGCGCCAGGCGATGCGGCGGGCGCGCATCCGGCCCCGATGTGACACCTGTCGCGCCCGCCGGACGGCGGTTGATGGAGCACAATGAGACCCGCGCTGATCCCCGAGCCGGCGCGGGCCCCGCTTCATGGTCTGGACGCCGCCTGACCTGCTATGCGTACGCGTACCGCACGGAAGATGGACGCAATGCGTTCGTTCTGGGTGCGGCAGCAGCGCCGCAAGACCTGCCCCCGCAGTGCGTTCCCAGCCATGGCGGGGAATCCACGGCTGAGCCGACTGCACCATCGAGCGCACCACGGACGACTGACCTGGTGCCCGGGGTGCATCGCGCTGTCAGCGGCCGCTGCGACTGTGGGGAACATGACGCCCGCCGTGGAGGCCGCCGCACCCGAGACACTGGTCGCGGCGCTGCGCATGCCCGTGTGGAACACCCTCACCCAGCGGGCCGACGGTATCCGTCGCGACCTGCCCCCGCGCCCGGAGACCACGGCGGAACGCCTCGCGTGGCTGCGCTCGCTGAACCCTGAGCAGGCTCGTCGCGCTGCTCTCCTCGATCACCTGGACGCCTTGCGCGGGCACGTCACCGGGTGCCCCGCCCTCGGCTATGCCGTCGACGACCCGCTGCCCGATCCGGCCCTGCAGGAGGCAGAGGGGTTCAACCCGCGCCTCACCGTCCTCATTGCCGTCTATCGGGCCGCTTGTTCGGGTGGGTGAGCTGGTGAGGTTGGCTGGTCAGGTTGGCTGGTCCTTGGCAGGGCGGGGGGACTTCTGGGCGGCCGGTGGGGGCCGCTTGGGGCCGGCTTGACGCTCACGGTGGTGGGTTACAGGCTGTCGGCCCATGAGGGGACGGGGTAGGGGTGTGGACGTCGCCGAGTGCGAGGTGGAGGGGGGGCAGAGGAGGCGGTGGGCGAGGCCGGGGGGAGAGGTCCTCGATTGCCAGGGCCGCGAGCCGTTCCGGTAGTCAGGCCCGCTGTCCGCCTGCGGCAAGCACGCCCTGCGCTGCGTCCTTAGGGCGCGTTCGAGTCGCCTGCCGCATGAGTCGGTGGCGGACGCCTGCGGCGACTCGCGTGAGATTATCCGTCAATGAGCAGCGACCTGGAAGTAAGTGCTCTGGCGATCAATGTCACGATCCCGCAGGCCCTCCGTTGGACGGACACACGACGCGGTGAAGCGTTCACGCTGACGACGCTCAACGTCCGGCTTCTCCCGGACGGTCACCTCGCCGTGAAGGCCTACGGCAGACCAGTAGGTGGTGGTCGGGGCGCATACGTCTCATTCCCCGTCCCCGAGAACCCCGAACTTGCGGCCCTGATCTCCGCCGCTGCCAGCCGTGCCGGGGCGTTGTGGGCCGCTCATCATGGTCTCGGCTGATCTCAGGGCGCATATTGGGCTGTGATCAATCTGCGGGATCCGCCCTGGGCACCGGGCCCCGAGCTCGCCCACCTTCGGCAGGGGCCGAGCGTCATGCCGGCGGCCGGGTGAGTTTGGCGGCCACGGCATCGAGGACCCAGTCCAGCCCGGTCTCGAAGGATGCCTCGGCATCGATGTCGGTGCCGTCGTACACGGCCTTGGCCAGCGCCGGGAAGCGACCTGTGGCCAACATCCTTGTCAGATGCGGGCCGGAGGCGCGCTGCCAGTCGTGTTTCGACAGGCCCGTGGCGCGCTCGGCCCGCAGGTTCGCGATCTCGCGCCTGATCGCACCGGTGAAGTAGGCGCCGACAGTCTCCACCGCGCGCATGGCGGTGTCGATGTCGGCGACGCTCTCCAGGGCGGCCAGGGTGGCCTCGCCCACGGCGAGAGCGTTCGGGCCCAGAGCCGGGCGGCCGCCAAGCAAGTCGGCCAGCCATTCGTGCCGGAGAGCGGCGTGTCTGGTGCGGTGGGCGAGGGTGCCCAGCGCCTCACGCCAGTCACCGGGCTGCTCCTGGGGGAGGATTTCGGCGTAGACCTCGTCCATCATGAGGTCGAACAGCTCCTGCTTGGTGGAGATGTATCCGTACAGCCGCATCGGGCCCGCGTTCAGCCGGGCGGCGACCTTGCGCAACGACACCCCGTCCAGCCCGCCCTCGTCGGCCAGCGCAATGGCGGCGGCCACGATCCGCTCCTGATCGAGCGGCACGGGACGAGTTGGCGGCTCCGGCCGGTCCCACACACTCATGGTTCACACCGTTCTGCTGCGATACACCGTATTGCAAAGATACAGTGTCTCGCTATGAGGCATCGTATCGCCGTGGTCGGGAGCGGCCCAGGAGGTCTTACCTTCGCCCGTGTCATGCACCGCCACGGCTACCCCGTCGCCGTCCTCGAACGCGATCCCGCCCCCGACGCCCGCCCCCCGGGCGGCACGCTGGACCTGCACGAGGGGCTGGGCCAGCTCGCGCTGAACAAGGCGGGGCTGCTGGCGGAGTTCCAAGCGTTGTCCCGCCCCGAGGGGCAGGCCATGCGCATCCTGGAGACGGACGGCACCGTCCTGCGCGACTGGCGAGCCGGTCCGGATGACCGGGCCAATCCCGAGATCGACCGTGGACAGCTCCGGGACCTGCTGCTCGGCCCTCTCGACGTCCAGTGGGATCGGGGCGTGAGGCAGGTGGTGCCGGGAACCCGGGACGGCGTACTTGTCCATTTCTCGGACGGGCGACAGGAGACGTTCGACCTCGTGGTCGGCGCGGACGGCGCATGGTCCCGGACACGCCCGGCAGTCTCCTCGGTGACGCCGCACTACGCCGGCGTCACCTACGTCGAAACCTCCCTCGACGACGTCGACACCCGCCACCCTGACCTCGCCCGGCTGATCGGCGACGGTTCCATGGCCGTGTACGGGGTTAACCGAGCTCTCGTCGCCCAGCGCAACAGCGGCAGCCACGTCAAGGTGTACGCCCAGTTCCGCGCGCCGCTGGACTGGCACACGGACCTGGACCTGGCCGACGTCGAAGCCGTGCGATCGAGCCTGCTGGCGCTGTTCGACGGCTGGGCCGCCCCCGTCCTCGACCTCCTCCGCCACGCCACCGCTTTCGTCCACCGCCCCCTCTACGTCCTGCCCGTGTCCCACACCTGGACCCACGTCTGCGGGGTGACGCTCCTGGGCGACGCCGCCCATCTGATGCCCCCTTTGGGAGCGGGCGCGAACCTCGCCATGCTGGAAGGCGCCGAACTCGCCGAGTCCATCGCCACCGCCACCGCCGCCGGCCCTGGAGCTCTGGACGAGGCCGTCCGTGCCTTCGAGGAACACATGTGGGCACGGGCCGGCAGGTGGGCGAAGATCACGACGGCCGGTCTGGAACGCCTCGTGAGCCCGGACCCCGCCGAAGCCCTCGCCCTCTTCGACCAAGTCCAGCCATCCTGACTCCTTGGAACCTGCCCGCCTTCTACTGCGGTCCGCAAGGGCACCGCCGCCCATCCGCAGGCCTGGATGTACGTCAAGCTCAGCCACCGTTCCAGGAGCGGTCTGGCATCCGGAACGCGGGGCTGGGTCCGCGACGGGTTCGCCGTGTCCAGGTGACGGCAAGCGCGGACGCCACGGCGGCCGGGGCTGGGAGCGGGGCGAGCAAGGGGAGCCATCCGACAACGAACACCGTGGCCAAGCAAGGCCGGTGCGCGACGAGCTGGCCGAGGAATCGAACCTGAGCGACCGAAACCGGAAGTCCCTACGCCGGCTGCCCGGAATGGCGGGGAGTTGATGGCGCGCGTTGCCGCGCCGTGAACCGGGATGCAGCCGGGCGCGGTCCGTGCGACGCACTCTCACTCAGGACACCAAAAGCCCAACTGATGCAGGCGGGGCAAGCACGCGGCGAGGCATTGCTCCACCGAGGGGGCATCGGTTCGCACCAGGACATCCTCGCGTGACGGCGCCCCTCTGGCGATGAAGGTCCAAGGCTTGCGCCTCTCTCTGCCATCCGCTCGGCGTCGGCGTTGTGCTGCGCCAGGCGGGCGTCGACGTGGACCAGGTGCTGCCGCGCGTCGGTGAGGTCGCGGTGAGCGTGTGGGGTCAGGTCGCGGCCAAGGCCTGGGAGACGCTTGGCGCGCCGTGGGAGCGAGCGGTGGGCGAGGCCCTTCGCGCCCGCTCGGCTGACCCTCACCGATCACCAGGGCTCGGCGACCTGACGGTCGCCGGACCGCAAAGCGGTGTGGTCAGGCGGGTGATGCACCCGCGACGGGGAGCTGTTCCGTTCCGCCGCCGAAGGGGAGGAAGACAGTGCGGCTGGCGAGGAACCAGGCGCCGTCGATCTTCCGGAAGACGTCCTCGTAGTGGCCGACGTTGGCCGGGAGCCTGGGCTCGATCATTCCACCTGAGTAGCCATCGACCCGGTAGGTCGTCAGGTAGGAGACCGCCCGCGCTGTCGCCTCGGACTCCACCGTGACCAGGATGTTCGTCATCAGACGGCGCGACAGCCTGTCCGCCGGGCGAGAGGCGAAGTAGGCGCGCAGGGCCTCGCGGCCCTCGATGCGCCGGTCCCCGAAAGGCCAGTGCCAGACACCATGGGGCGTGAACAGCTCGGCCACCGAACTTGGTTCGCCGAGGTCAAGGCGGTGGATGAAGTCCACGATGATGCGCTCGCAGGCGCGTTCCGCGAGCATCCGCTCGACCGGGGGCATGACTTTGTCGTCCATACCCCTGTCTACCAGCCCCAACAGGTCCCAGGGCAACGGCTTTTCCGCACCAGCACGGCAGGGCGCGCTCTTAGCTCCTCACCCTCCCCACTAACAGCGGACGAACTGAGGCGAAGATCGGCCGTGGGGATTTTCGCGAAGCCTCATCACGCACGGACGCTCAGCCCGTCGGCCCGGGCTCGACAGCCGGGAGGTCGGCGGGCACGCCGGGCGAGGAGCCTGGCCACGATGGCTGGGGCGGGTGGCTGCTGCCAGAGGCGTTCGCCGACCCTCTGAACAAGCACGTACGACTTTCCTCTGCACCAACGTACAACCCCTGGGCCCCGTTACCGGTCTCCTGTTCGCAGACTTCACGCGTCGCCTGGGGGACGACTCTCGGTGAACACGTGGCGCCCCCCCACGCACCACCGGCAACGCACCCCGCTTCAGCTCAGATTGCCGCCGACTGAGCCCACCGCTTCCGCGACTCACAAGGAGCCCCAACACCCATGCCCGTCCGCACAACGGCTACGCTCGCCACCTTTCTGGTAGCGGGCCTCATCCCACTCTCCCTGCCCGTCGCGGCAGCGAGCGCTGCGCCCGCGAAGTTCGGCGACGACTTCAACGGCGACGGCTACCGCGACTACGCGTACTCCAGCTTCAGCGCCAGAGGGGGCGGCGGCGTCACCGTGGTCTTCGGAACCGCCACGGGGCCGGGCCCCAGACAGCAGCGCATCACCCAGTCGAGTCCCGGCGTGCCCGGCTCCGACGAGGCCGACGACATGTTCGGCGAGGTACGGGCTGCCGCGGACTTCGACGGCGACGGATACGGCGACCTCGCGGTGGCGGCGACCGGCGAGAACGGCTCCCACGGCGCCGACCAGGGCGCCGTGACGGTTCTCTGGGGCTCCGCCTCCGGTCTGTCCACGGGCACGGCCCTCCCGAACAAGAACCCGGGCCGCAACAACTACATGGGCAAGGATCTGGCGACCGGCGACTTCAACGGGGACGGCAAGCAGGACCTGGCCGTCATCAACGAATCCATGACCTACGTCTACCGAGGCCCGATCAAGCGCTCCGGCACCACCGGCACCGTGACCAAGCTCGACAAGACGACGTCCTTCTACGCCTCGGCCCTGATCTCCGGCAATGTCAACGGCGACAAGAAGACCGACCTCGCGATCATCGGTGACGTGGTCAGCCCCGAATACATCGCCTCCGACGTCTGGTTCATCAAGGGTGGCGCGAGCTCGCTCACCCCGGGCAACAGCCTCCGCCTGGAGTCCCAGTCCGGCAACGGCGGCAACTCCGAGCGCGGCGGCGACGGTGTCATCGCCGACTTCGACAAGGACGGCTACGGCGACATCGCCGTCGGCACATCCCTCTACTCGAAGTACAAGGGCCGCGTCAGTGTCTGGTACGGCTCGTCCGCCGGCCCGTCCCGAAGCACCCGCCTCACCCAGTCGACCAGCGGCGTCTCCGGATCCCCGGAAAACTACGACCAGTTCGGCTCATCCGTCTCGGCGGGCGACGTCAACGGGGACGGCTACGCAGACCTCGCAGTCGGCGTGCCGGGCGAGGAGATCGACGGCAAGGACTACGCGGGCGGCGTGCACGTCTTCAAGGGGCGGGCGAGCGGCCTGTCTGGTACCGGTTCGCAGTGGTTCGCCCGCAACAGCCCCGGCATTCCGGGTCCGTTGACGGCCGACGAGCAGCTCGGCGGCCTGGTACGGCTGCGCGACACGGACGGTGACCGAACGGCCGACCTGTACGTGAGCGGTACCGGCTCCCTGCGGCTGCCCGGCTCAGCCAGCGGCATCACCACGGCGGGCGCGACGGAATACCAAGCGGCGCCCATCGACAGCTTCCTGGAATGACTCCCTAAGACAAATACGAGCCTGTCTTTGAGCCCCCTCGTCCGCGGGCAGTCGCGGGCGCAGTATGCGGTCGATTGCGCGCGGCAAGCGTGCGTGCCGGGCTGCCGCGGCGCAAATAGGGGTTCAAAGGCAGGCTCCCAGCACGCCAGTTGAGGATCCACCTTTGTTTCATCACCGAACAGCACCTGTGACTGTGGTGCTCTTGGGGCTGACGCTCTCAGCGTGCGCCTCGAACCAGCCCGCACCACCGAAGGGCGGCTCGCAGGCAGTACGCGATCGGCTGGCCGCGGCCGACAGCGTTCCGTACTCGGCAGCGCTCAGAGCGGTCACGCAGTCGGGACCTAAACGACTCCAGGTCATGGAGGGGCGGGTCAACCTCAACGCGCCTTTCACAGGGCGCACGACAGACACAACCGAGGAGTACACCGAGGACGTCGTGATCACCCGGCAGAAGGTGTACCGGCGCGCTAGCGGAACTCATGGGGTGTGGCAGGAGTTCCCTGCATCGGCGGCAAAGGGGGGTGTACCCGTGGACCGGCTCCCGCAGTACGTGCGGCTCATGCTCGGTCACAGCGCCTCCGTGCACCGGGGGAGCGAGTCCTTCCGGGTATCGGCCCGCCTCACCCCGGAGGACATCGAGTCGGTGGACAGAAACGTCGGACGCAACTTGCGCCCCGCGACCGCCATTGACGCCGATGCATGGATCAACGACGAGGGGCGAGTCGTGCGCGTACGCCAGAAGATCCATTTCGCGTCCGACCCCGACATCGAAGCGACGCTAACGCTCACCGACTTCAAGAGCTCCATTCCGGTTAACGCCCCCGCTGCGTCTTGAGCTTCAGTCGGGCGGCGAAAAGATCTCCTTGAGGACATCGACTTCGCAGTCCTGCCCGGTGCCCGGGTCGGCCACGGTGAAGCGGGCGGACGGCGGAGCGGTCTCCAGCGCGTGCACCGTCCAGCCGCGGGCTTCCAGCCGGCGCGGAGCGCGGCCGCGATGTCGGTCATGGGCGCCGGGTTCTCGGTTGCGAAATCAAGATCCTCGCTGGGGCGGCTCGCGAGGCGGTGCGCTCGCACGGCGTAGCCTCCCGGTAAGAACCAGCGGATACTGCGCGCCGAGCGTGATTACATCCGCCAAGAGCCGCGTGTGCCGCTCCGGCATCTCCGTCACGCGGCTGCCTGGGCGCGTGCGGCGAGCTGGGGGAATGCCTCTTCCCACACGAGCGGACGGTGCGACCGACGAGTGTGCGCAGCGCCGGCCACATCCGCGGGAGAAGATCCGGGTTGAGGAATTGGGGCAGATCATCGCGCAGGCCCTCGTGCAGAACAGCGCGGTACAGGCCCATGTGCTGACGAGGCTTGCCCAGGTCGTACGAGGTCATCCCCTACCAGGCCACGTGCAGCGGCAGCTCCACGATCCCCGCGCCGGCCCGTGCAACTCCTCCAGCGACTCCGGCAGACGCCGCCGAAACTTCTCCCGGTACAGCGCGAGATCCTCGGCGACCGCACCCGAAAGATGGCTCGGCGAGGAGACGGAGTGCTGCGGGCTGAAGGACATGCCCCCATTGTGGCGGCAGGTGGTCCTCGGAGATCACCGGCTCCTGGCCTGATCTTGTCCGCGAGGCCGTCCTGGGTGCCGGTATCCCGGACGAAACCGATCGAGACGTGGCGCATGCACAATCCCTGGCGAGCCTGGAGAAGCAGTGCCAGCTCACCCTTCCGCGTGCAGAGGTGCTGCATGGGGCGCTATCCGCCGCTTTGATCCAGGGATGGGCTGCTGCCTGGATGATCGGTTAGCGCGCCGGTGGCGAACGGAGCGTGGTAGCCATCGCAGAGCTTGGGGCGCCGCTGTCTTCAGCCATCGTCGGGTGCGGATGGTCGTCACTCACTTTCGGGTGTCGGCTGGGTGGCTGGGTGGGGCTGCGGAGCAGCGTTCGCGGCGGTGGGACGGTTTGATGGGGTAGCAAAAGGTGGATTTCGGGTGTTGATGGAGGATGAAGGCGAGAGTCACGGAAATATGGGTGATGTGTAACAACGCTCGTGTACTGCGCGTGCTTGGCGTGTCGGTGGGGAGGGTGGGGTGTGCGGCCAACCGGCCGTTACCGCCTTCGCGTAAGCCCTGCTCACGGCCTGTGGCCGCGGGAGGATTGCGCTCACGCCCTGCAGGGAGAGCTTGTGTGCGTTTCCGTTTTCGTGCCGAGTGTTGGCAAAACGCTACGGGCGTGTCCTGGCCTGCGAGGGGCAATGCGTCGGTGCTGTGAAGCCTCGGTGACACCGCTTGACCGGCGAACTTCGGCCCCCGGGACGCGGTGTCGGTGACTGGCGATGTGAAGGGCCCGTACCGCGGACGCCTCCAAAAGCGTTGGCGTCGCCTGAGGCGTGCTCTTTTGGCGACAGCTGGGTTCTTCGTCACCGATCCACTCTGTAGCCGTCGCTGGCCGGTGGACGTCTATCGCCTCAATGGCGATCGTGGCGGGGGTTGGGCGGAAATGGACTGTCCTTGGTGCCGATCACTGTCACGGGCCCAATGGACGGCGGCCGCGCAAGAAGGTCAGGAGTGGTAGCGAACCAAGTGCACAGCACACTCGGCGTCAGAGGCGCGAGGCGTGCGAACGAAGCATTGGCAGAACGGAGCGAGATCATGCAGACCACGACCGCATCAACCGATCGAGCACGGGACGACGCCCCGGTGGAGGACTTCCTGCTGGCGCCGCCCAAGTCCGCAGACCGCATTACCTGCCGCGTCGATCCTCGAGACCTGCGGCGCCTGAACCTGTACGCAGTGCTGACCGCTGCTGGGATCGCTCCCTGGCCAGGAGACCGGGAAGCGATCGAGAAGCTCAGCGTACTGCCCGACAGCGTGCACGAAGCCCTGCACCACTGGCTCAGCTCCGGCAGGTGAGGCGCTGGAGGCCGGCACAGCACGTCCGCGGGACCGGACGGTCCGCCGTCCTCGAAACCCTCCCTGCCTCCCGACGGGGACCCCGCCAGCGTCTGCTCAAGTCGGCAGCCTGCGGGCAGGCTTGTCCCATGCCCGCGAGCTGCCGACGGACCCCCTCGTTCTGCTCGGCGGCCCGTGGGTGGCGTGCGCGGAAGCTCTTACCGCGTCGGCGTGGTCAGCTCTGAGTGCCTGTGTCTTGTCGCTCGACACGTAGACAGCCGGCCTGTTGTGCGACGTGACGACACACAGCTCGAAACGAAGGCCGTCGGCAGTCCAGGGGCGAACGAGGGCCGGGCGGCACAGCGCCGCCCGGCCCCGCGGAGGTGTTCGCTCGGCTACCGGGTCTATTCGCAGTGCGCCGGGCTTCAGTCCGGTGGTGAAGCGGATCTTTAGCCTGCTCTGGCCTCAGCTGTGTGCATGGATCCGCACTGTTCACCTCGGCCGGCGTTAGAGCGGCCGGTTCCGCTGTTCGATGTACTGCTTCACGATGGTGAGTGGCGCACCGCCGGCCGATCCGGCGAAGTACGAGCCGGACCACAGGCGTTGTGCCCGCCAGTAGTGGCGGACGAGGTCGGGGAACTCCTGGCGGAGCCTGCGGGAGGACACGCCCTTGAGGGAGTTCACCAGCCTGGATACGGCGACCTTCGGCGGGAAGTTCACGAGCAGGTGGACGTGGTTGGCCTCGCCGTTGAACTCCACCAGCTCAGCCTCGAAGTCCTCGCACACGGCCCGCATGATCTCTTCGCACCGCGTCAGGTGCCGGTCGGTGAAGACGGAGTGCCGGTACTTCGTCACGAAAACCAAGTGGACATGCATCCGGAAGACGCAGTGGCGGCCTGTGCGAACGTTCTCATCGGTACCCATAAACCAACTGTGTATCGTGATCCGCGTGCAGCTTCGGTACGGCTTCCGCTTGTACCCGAGTGCCGGTCAGCGCATGGCGTTGGCGAGGGCGTTCGGGTGTGCGCGGGTGGTCTACAACGACGCCCTCAGGGCTCGGGAGACCGCCCGCAGCGAGGGGCTGCCGTTCCCGAAGACCGGGGACCTTTCGAAGCAGCTCATCACCGACGCCAAGCAGACGCCTGAGCGGGCGTGGCTCGGCGAGGTGTCGGCGGTCGTCCTGCAGCAGTCCCTGAGGGACCTGGATACGGCGTACCGGAACTTCTTCGACGCCCTGAAGGGCAAGCGCCCGCGCATGGGCGCGCCCCGGTACAAGTCCCGCAAGGACACCCGGCAGGCCGTCCGCTTCACCGCGAACGCCCGCTGGTCCACCACCCCCGGGCACAAGCTGCGCCTGCCGAAGATCGGCGACCTCAAGGTGAAGTGGTCCCGCACACTGCCCTCGACGCCGTCCACGGTGACGGTGGTCAAGGACTCGGCGGGCCGGTACTTCGCGAGCTTCATCGTGCAGACCGGCACGTCGGAGGTGTTGCCGCAGACGAGGCCCGAACTGGGCATCGACCTCGGGCTCGGGCACTTCGCGGTCCTCTCTAACGGCCGGAAGGTCGACAGCCCGCGGTTCCTGCGCCGGGCCGAGAAGCGCTTGAAGAAGGCGCAGCGGGCCCTCTCACGCAAGGAGAAAGGCAGCAGGAACAGGGACAAGGCCAGGATCCGCGTCGCCCGGGCACATGCCCGGGTCGCGGACGCGCGCCGCGAGTTCCACCACCGGCTCTCCACCAAGCTGATCCGCGAGAACCAAGCGGTCGCGGTGGAGGACCTGGCGGTGAAAGGGCTCGCCCGCACGCGTCTGGCCAAGTCCGTCCACGACGCCGGATGGTCGGCGTTCGTGGACATGCTGGAGTACAAGGCCGCCCGGTACGGGCGCACCTTCGTCAAGATCGGCCGGTTCCAGCCGACCTCCCAGGTGTGCTCGCGGTGCGGCGTCCAGGACGGCCCCAAGCCCCTGCACGTGCGCGTGTGGACGTGCAGGGCATGCGGGGCCGTCCTGGACCGGGACATCAACGCGGCGGTCAACGTCGCCAAGGCGGCCGGACTGGCCGTGACAGCCTGTGGAGCGCAGGTAAGACCGGGACCCGTCCCGGCACCGCGCAGCGAAGCAGGAACCCACCCGACACCGCAGCCTTCAACGGCGCGGTAGGCGGGAATCTCCCCCCTTCAGGGGGAGAGGACGTCAATTGCCCGAGGCGTACAGCTGGGAGATCTCGTCGCCGCTGAGTGCCCGGTCCCATACGCGCACCTGGTCCACGCCGCCCGGCCAGAAGTCGACCTTGCCGCTGTTGAAGCGGGCCCGGCCGACCGAGAGCGGACCGTCGGATGCCGGGTTCAGGCACTGACTGAACGAGCCCTGCTTCACACCGTCGACGTAGAGCGAGTGCTCGCCCGTCTCGGCGTTCCGCACGCCCACCAGGTGGTACCACTTGCCGGTCTGCGGCGTGAACGTCGACAGGGCGCGCCCACCGCTCGTGCTGAACGCGAACTTGTTGGTGTCGCCGGTCTTCTGCAGGAAGAAGGCCGACTGGACATCCCCGTCCTGGCCGACCGCCGTGCGCCAGCCGTCGAGGCGGTCCAGCTTGACCCACGCCGACACGGTGAAGTTGCCAGAGGTGTCGAGGACGGGTCCCGCCGTCTCGGCGTGGTCGTCGACCCCGTCGAACTGCAGGTCCCCGCCGGATGCGCCGGTGCCCCAGGTGGCGCCCTGACGCAGGCTCAGGTCGTGATCACCGGCCGCGTCCTTGGCGACCGTCCCGCTGCCCTCGTCCAGCGGCCAGGCGTCCTTACCGGTCAGGCCGGGTGTCCCGGGTGGGAACTGCGGCGGTGGGGCGGAGCCGTCGGCGCCCTTGATCACCTTCTCGTTGATGTCCCGCACCTGGTCGAAGTCCATCTTCTTCACCTGCCGGTCGTAGGTGAAGAAGCCGTTGACCTCGTGCTCGACATCGGTGATCTGGGTGTAGACGCTGCCCGAGATGCCGCACTGCCGGGCGGCGGTGAGCAGGTCGCGCTGGTTCTCGACGTAGCGCCGGGTCAGCGTCGCCGCGTCCGGCTCCATCTCGTATGCGCCGCCGTCGCCGAACCACATGTGGCCGGGCACCTCGAGACCGAAGCCGCCGTGCTCGCCGTCGATGGCCACGCGCCGTCCCTCCGGTACGGGTGAGGCGGGCCCCACGTACTGGTGGAAGTCGACGACGTCACCCTTGCCGGAGTCGCCGAGCGAATTGCAGCAGTTGACCCCGGAGTGGGCGTTGACCAGGCGGCTCGGGTCCTGCTTGGCCACGTCGTCGGCGATCCGGCCGGTGGCCTCACGGCTCCATTCGCCCCACCCCTCGTTGAACGGTATCCAGCCGATGATCGAGGTCCAGCTGGCGTGCTGGTCGACCATGGTGTGCAGTTGCCGCTCGAACTCCTGCCGGGCGTCCTCGGGCGGGGTGTTCTCGGCCCGGGACTTGGAGAAGTCGACCTTCATCGACGGCATGTCCTGCCACACCATCAGGCCGAGTTTGTCGGCCCAGTAGTACCAGCGGTCCGGCTCGACCTTGATGTGCTTGCGGACGGTGTTGAAGCCGAGCCGCTTGTGCTCGGCCAGGTCGAACTTCAGGCCCGCGTCGGTCGGTGCGGTGTAGATGCCGTCCGGCCAGAACCCCTGGTCGAGCGTGGACAGCAGGAACGTCTGCTTGCCGTTGAGCGTGATGTGCATCCTGCCGTCGGAGCCCTTCGCGGTGCCGATCTCGCGCATCCCGAAGTACGAGTGCACGTCGTCCACCGGCTTGCCGCCGCGCAGGAGTCGGACCCGCAGGTCGTACAGGAACGGTGAGTCGGGGCTCCACAACTTGGCATGCGGGACTGGCACCTCGAGCGTCGACCCGGCCGGTCCCGTGACCTTGCCCACGGCCTCGTCGCCGTCGTACGCCGTCGCCTGCACCGTCATGCCGTCCGCGCCGGTGAGGCGCGGTGTGACGGACACGGTGCCGGTGTCGAGGTCCGGCGTGGTGCGCAGCGAGTCGATATGCCCGGTGGACACGGGCTCCATCCAGACCGTCTGCCAGATGCCGGAGTTCGAGGTGTAGAAGATGCCGCGGTCGGCGACATTGCGCTGCTTGCCGACCGGCTGCCAGGTCTTGTCGGTCTCGTCGGTGACGCCGACTACGACCTCCTGCGGACCGGCGCCCTTCAGCGCGTCGGTGACGTCCGCGGAGAACGCGTCGTAGCCGCCTCGGTGGGTGGCGACTTGGTGGCCGTTGACCCAGACCTTGGCGTCGTAGTCCACGGCCTGGAAGTGCATGAGGAGTCGCTGACCGGGCACAGCTGTCCAGCTGCGCGGGACGGTGAAGGTCCGGCGGTACCACATCCGGTCCTCGTGGCGCTTGATGCCGGACAGCGCTGACTCCACCGGGTACGGCACGAGGATGCGCTCGTCCAGGTCCTTGCCGAAGGGCGGCGCGTCACCGGCCTGGGCGCCGGCGAACTGCCACACGCCGTTGAGGTTCTGCCAGCTCTTACGCGTCAACTGCGGTCGCGGATACTCCGGGTGGGCGTTACCCGGGCCGACCTCGTCCGTCCACGGAGTCGTGAGCGGTGGCGTCTTGGGCGTCCAGCCTTGGGCGGCCGCGCCGGAGCCGCTGTCAGGACTGGCCGCGGCGGGACCCGCGAATAGCGCGCCGACGAGGCCCATGGCCGCTGCCGTCGACGCCAGCACGCGCCGTCGCCGGCGACCGGGACCCAGGGTGTGCCATGGCTTACGTCGTCTCACAAATCCTCCTGTCACTGCGTCTCAGCGAGTACGGCCGGGCGGGCGGCTATCGCTGTCCGCCTGCCTGACCGGTGGTGCGTGAGCGTCGAGGGCCTACCGGGGCTAGAGGTGACTTACAACGTTGGAAACGTGGAACCGGAAGCATGACAGCACGCCCCCGGGAGCGTGTCCAGACCTCGTGCGTCACTCAGAGCACGCCAAGGGCCTCCAGTCGCCGGGCCGTTGTGGCGGGTTGTCGCATCGGCGGCACAGCGCCCTTGTCGTTTACGCGCTGGTCGGGGTGGGAGCGGTTGTCCTGCGGATCCGCCGGGAAATTCGGGGCGGTATCCCCCAGGCTTTCCGGCGGCTCGACACGAGGAGAGTCCCGATGGCGATCTGTGTATCGAGCCCTGCAGCCCACTCGGCGCGCCCCAGGACGCTGGGGGTGACGCTGTTCCCTGCGTCATCGGCGACGCAGATGAGCCCCCTCGGAGCGATGTCACTCACGGCTGTGCCTTCGTCGGCGAGTGCCGAAAGATCGTCCCACCGTCGGAATGCGCCGTCCGCCCCTCGCGCAACGTGGGAGACGCCCCCCTGGGACGGCTATGACGGGCCCGAAATGTCGTTGACCAGCACCGCTGCTCCGTCGAACCGGCCCGTCTTCAAGTCCCTCAACGCGTCCGGTGCTTGGGACAGGGGATACGGGTGGGTGGTGGCGCGGACCCCGTAGCGCGCAGCCGTCGCCAGGAACTCGCTGCCGTCAGCTCGGGTGTTGGACGTGACGCTGCGCAACTCCTTCTCGTAGAAAAGCTCTCGCTGATATTCCAGAGGCGGTGTGTCGGTGAGATGGATACCCGCGACCGCCAGTACTCCGCCGCGATCCAGGGCACGCAGCGCGATCGGGACCAATTCGCCGGCCGGTGCGAAAAGGATCGCGCTGTCGAGCGGTTCCGGCGGCATGTCGTAGGCTTCGCCGGCGGACGCCGCGCCCAGTTCGAGCGCGAGCCGCTGCGACGCCTCGCCACGTGTCAGAACGTGCACCACCGCGCCCTGCGCGAGCGCCACCTGGGCGCACAGATGGGCGCTGCCTCCGAACCCGTACAGCCCGAGTCGGCCGCCCGGGGGCAGCGAGGCCCGCCGCAGCGCGCGATAGCCGATGATGCCCGCGCACAGCAGTGGAGACTGTGCGACATCCCCGACACCGCCGGGCAGCGGATAGGCGAAAGCCGCCGGAACGGTCGTGTACTCAGCGTAGCCGCCGTCGGCGTCCCAGCCGGTGTACTGCGAGTCCGGGCAGAGGTTCTCATTTCCGCGCAGACAGTACGCGCACGTGCCGTCCGTGCGCCGGAGCCAGGCAACACCGACCCGGTCCCCGGCCGCGTACCCGGTGACTGCCTCACCCATGGCCATCACCAGGCCGACCACCTCGTGACCTGGTGTCACATGGTGCCGGTGCACCGGCAGATCGCCCTCGACGACGTGAAGATCGGTCCGGCACACGCCACAGGTGCGCACTTGTACAAGGAGTTCGTCGGGGCCTGGCACCGGCACGGGTTTCTCGACGAAGCGCAGCGGCGCCGCCTCCACGGGGCCCGGCTCCGCCACCTCCCACGCCCGCATAGTCTCCGATATGTGCCTCGCCATGTGTCACCCCGTCCCGACACGCGTCGTTGCCTTCAGGACCTGGTATCTCTCAGTCTCGTGCGCAGCCGGAAGCACTGCCACACAACCGGGGCTTGACACGTGTACAACAGTGCACCGGGAGTCCGCCGCCGGCGAGGAGAGCCGACCCGGTGATGTATGAGGCGGCCGGGCTCTCCACACGGATCGGCGGCCTGGTGACGTCGCCCGGAGCTACACGAAGAGCGACCGGGCGGCCGAGCTGCTGGGATGGACGCCGATCCTCGGCAGCGACGTTGCAGACCACCGGCAGGGCCTGGTGACCCCGGGCCGGTCAGGTCGTCGGCGGCCGGTGCGATGGCGTCCTCATCGGTGTCGGCCGGGACACTTCCGCGCTTTCGGCAGCGAAGGCCGCCGCGTTTGCCAGGCCCATTCCCGCGCCGGCGCCGGTTACCGGCGCCATCTTTCCCGAGAAAGGATCACTCATTGTCCTATCTCTTTCGATAACGGATCTTGCGTGTACTGCGGATTGGTGCTGGGTTCCCACGCTTCGGGGCGATGGGCACCGCCCGTGCGGGGCAAGATCAGCGCGGCGGCGAGGGCCACGACGGCGGCCAGCAGGAGGCTGATGCGCAGGCCGTGCCCGAACCCGGCCGAGCCGGACAGCAGGGCGCCGAAGACCGCGACGGCCAGGGCTCCGCCGACTTGCCGGCTGGTGTTGAACACGCCGCTGGCCATCCCGGTCCGGTGGCCGGAAACGTGCTCCAGCAGCAGTGCGGTGGTCGGGGACATGACCAGCGGGCCCGCCAGACCGACCGGATGAGCAGCAAGGCGGTCAGCCACACCGGCGCCGACGCAGGTGCGGTCAGCCACACCGGCGCCGACGCCGGAACCACGGCCAGGACAACAGAGCCGGCGGCGATCAGGACCAGGCCAGCGATGACCGGGACACGCGGCCCGGTGCGCTCGGCGATCCGCGCCGAGAACGGGGGCAGGCAGGCGCTGAGCAGCATCATTGGCACGAACGCGATGCCGGCTCCCAGCGCGGACAGGTTGTGCTGCTGGAAGTACAGGCTGAACAGGAACGGCAGCCCGTAGAAGCCGACCATGAACGCGAACCCGATCGCGGTGGCGATCAGCATCACAGGCGAGCGGAACGGCTCCAGCGGCACCATCGGGTGCGCCACCTTGGCCTGCGCGATGACGAAGACGGCGAACGCTACGACCGCCAGGCCCAGTGCTCCGAGCACCCGCGGCGCCGCGAACCCGGCCTCCCCGGCTTCGATCGCACCGAAGGTTCAGCCCGCCCATCGCGATGACCGCGGTGATCTGTCCGATCCAGTCGAACGGCACCGGCCGCGTCGGAGAGTGCGGAGTACGGGTGAGCAGAAGGAGCGTGACGAGCCTGCGGCCGGTACCGTCCGTTGGGGGCACAAGGTCAGCCGCACCCGTGCCCTCGGCGAGGGGCGCCACGAGGTGACGTTCGCCGACGGCACCACCGTCGTCGCCGGCCTGTTGGTCGGCGCGGACGGCGCGTGGTCACGGGTACGGCCGCTGCTGTCCGCCGCCGCACCCGAGTACGACGGCACGTCGTTCGTCGAGACCTACCTGTTCGACGCCGACACCCGGCACCCCGCCGCCGCGCAAGCGGTCGGCGGCGGGTCGATGATCGCGCCTTCGCCGGGCAAGGAGATCTACGCTCCGGGAGAGCGGCGACACCCTGCACACCTACGTGGCGCTCACCAAGCCGCAGGACTGGTTTGCCGCCATCGATGTCACCGATGCCGCCACGGCGACTGCGCGGATCGCGGCGGAGTTCGACGGCTGGGCACCGGAACTCACTGCTCTGATCACCGACAGCGACACCGCGCCGGTCCTGCGCCCCCCACTACGCCCTGCCGGTGGAGCACCGGTGGGACCGGACGCCGCGGGTGCCCCTGCTCGGCGACGCCGCCCACCTCGCAGCCCCGAACGGAGAGGGCGCCAACCTGGCCATGCTCGACGGCGCCGAACTCGGCCAGGCCCTCGTCGCGCACCTCGATGACATCGAGGCCGGGATCACCGAGTACGAGCAGACCATGTTCCACCGCAGCACCCAGGTTGCCGCTTTCGAAGGTGCCGAGGTCCACCGGATCGACTCCGGCGACAACACAGCCCAGGGTCTGATCAACATGTTCACCGAGAAGGGCGAATGAGCCACTCCAGATCCGAACGAACGCCCTCCTTACCGCCCGCCGGCCGTCTGCGGGCCTGCAGAGCAAGGACGGCCGCTGCCGCTCCGGGCGGTCGCCACCCGGTACGGCAAGCGCGGCCACGTCCACATCGGCACCATCGCATCGGCAGCCTGGTCATTCGGCTCCGCACATGATCGGCGGGACAAGTCCTCTCGACGGGCTGGTCCTAGTCGTCGGTCAGGGCGGATTCGTGCACAGTGTGCAGCGTCGCGTCCGAGGTGGTGCGCTGCAGACGGAGGTGGGCCGAGCGGTCGCGCAGAGTCAGGGTCATCAGCTGGTTGCCGAACCAGGGGCCGCCCTGCTTGCGCCAGCTGACCGGAGGCCGGGGACAACGGCCGTGCCGGGTGAGGAGGCGTCCCAGCAGACGGGCCGGAGAGCTCCAGCCGAAGCGGAAGCCGATCCGCATCATCAGGGACACGGAGTTGTGCACGGGTGAACAGGTGAGCTGGACGACGGGGAAGTGGGGGCCGCCCGACCGCCAGGACGCCTTGGCGAGGTAGCCGTGGTGGACGTCGCCCGACAGGACGCACACGGTCGCCGGGGCGGCGGGGGCGGACCCGGCCTCGACGATGAGGTCGGCGAGGCCGGCGAAGGAGCGGGGAAAGGCCGCCCAGTGCTCCAGGTCGGCTCCGCGACGCAGCCATTCGCCGAAACGGGCCCAGCGCTTGCCGCGTTCCCCGGCACACAGGGCGGCGTTCCAGGTTTCGGTGTCGTGGACCAGGTGCGGCAGGAGCCAGGGCAAGGAGGTGCCGATCAGGAGGTGGTCGTAGGTCTGCTTGTCGGACAAGACCTGCTCGCGCAGCCAGGCGGCTTCGCCTGGGTCGAGCATGGCGCGGCGTTCCTCGGCGAGGACTCTCGCGGCCCGGGAGTCCACCATCACGATCCGGACCCGGCCGAAGTCGCGACGGTAACTGAAGCGGACCGAGGCTGAATCGGCGTCGGCTCGCTCGGCCAGCGCGCGCAGTGCCGGCGTGCCGTCCGGCGCGGCGTGGACGGCGGCCCAGGCGGGGTCGTCGGCCAGTTCCGCGGGGGAGAGGTTGCCGAGGTGCTGGTGGACCCAGTAGGACATCAGCCCGCTCAGCAGCCGTTCCTGCCACCAGTCGGTGGTGCGCATGTCGGCGAGCCAGGCGGCGGAGGTGTTCCAGTCGTCTACGACGTCGTGGTCGTCGAAGATCATGAGGCTGGGCACGGTGGACAGCAGCCAGCGGATCTCGGGGTCGAGCCAGGATTCGTAGTAGAGGTGACAGTACTCCTCGTAGTCGGTGACCTGGCCTCCGGGTGGCTGGTCGAGGTCGCGGCGGCCGGCGAGCCAGCGCCGGGTCTGCTCGGAGGTCTCGTCCGCGTAGATCTGGTCGCCCAACAGGAGCAGGACGTCGGGGCGCTCGGCGTCGGGGTCGGTTGCCAGACGGGTCGCGAGGGTGTCGAGGGCGTCCGGTCCGATCGGATCCTTGCCCCGGGCCGGGGGCGCGGCCCAGCGGCACGATCCGAAGGTGATGCGGACGGTGCCGTCGGTGGCGGGCGAACGGATGACCGAGGGCGGGAAGGAGGAGTCGGCAAGGGGCCACACCGTGGTGTCGTCCAGGAGCACCTCGTAGGACGGGGACGCGCCGGGACGCAGGCCGGTCACCGTGACGAGCGCGTAGTGGTGCCCGGCCACCTGGAAGGTGGGGGCCGTGCCCACCGCGCCGTCGGAGCAGCGCACCTGTACCGTGCAGGACTCGCTGGTCTCGACCCACACCGTCGCGAACGAGCCGTCGGTACACCTCAGCAGTGGTCCCAGGCGCAGTTCGGCCACTTGATCGCCTTCCTGATCTCGCGCATAGGGCAAGGAACGACCTTGACATCCTCGCCCACCTAAAGGAGGGCGATTCCCGTCTGCCGCACCGTTGTCGGGTGCGGCTCCGGGCGGGTTCCCGCTTCGCCGCGCTGTGCGGGGACGGGTCCCCGTCTTGCCTGCGCTCCACGGGCTGACACGGCCAGTCCGGCCGCCTTGGCGACGTTGACCGCCGCGTTGATGTCCCGGTCCAGGACGGCCCCGCATGCCCTGCACGTCCACACGCGCACGTGTAAGGGCTTGGGGCCGTCCTGGACGCCGCAGGCCGAGCAGACCTGCGAGGTGGGCTCGAACCGGCCGATCTTCACGAAGGTGCGCCCGTACCGGCTGGCCTTGTACTCCAGCATGGTCACGAACGCCGACCATCCGGCGTCGTGAATCGACTTGGCCAGGCGCGTGCGGGCGAGTCCCTTCACCGCCAGGTCCTCCACGGCGACCGCTTGGTTCTCGCGGATCAGCTTCGTGGAGAGCCGGTGGTGGAACTCGCGGCGCGCGTCCGCGACCCGGGCGTGTGCCCGGGCGACGCGGATCCTGGCCTTGTCCCTGTTCCTACTGCCTTTCTCCTTGCGTGAGAGGGCGCGCTGCGCCTTCTTCAAGCGCTTCTCGGCCCGGCGCAGGAACCGCGGGCTGTCGATTTTCGTTCCGTCCGAGAGGACCGCGAAGTGTCCGAGCCCGAGGTCGATGCCGACTTCTGGTGTCGCCTTTGGCAGCACCTCGCACGGGCCGGTCTCCACCACGAGGGACGGCAGCCCCTCGCTGCGGGCGGTCTCCCGGGCCCTGAGGGCGTCGTTGTAGACCACCCGCGCGCACCCGAACGCCCTCGCCAACGCCATGCGCTGACCGGCACTCGGGTACAAGCGGAAGCCGTACCGAAGCTGCACGCGGGCCATGGTACGTACTGGCGGGTGCAACGCCTATGGTCCGGCTCGTACTTCGCCGAGTCGGTCGGCCGTGCGCCGCTCAGCATCATGAAGCAGTACATGGAGCAGCAGAACCGGACGCTCCCACGCCGGCCGAGGTGACAAGTGCAGATCCATGCCCATAGCTGAGGTCAGAGCAGGCTGAAGATTCGCTTCACCACCGGGCTGAAGCCCGGTGCACTGCGAATAGACCCGGTAGCGCAACAGGGGCAGCCGGGGCCCGTGTCCGTGCCACCCCTGGCACTGGGGCCGAAGTGGCGGTCCCGCAGCATCCTCCGCCCCGGGCGACGCGGCCACGGGCGGACACAAGCGCCCTTTCCCCAGGCGCGGGTGTACGGGACCGCGGGGCGGGGACCCTGCTCCATGAGGGCGGGCGCCTGACGTCGGGGGGCCGGACCGGGGTGACGTCAGCAGAACAGGCCGTCCTGGACCCAGCCGTGGCGGTTTATGTCTCCGTAGGCGAAGCCGTACGCCCAGCCGCTCGTCTTGCTCTCCACCAGGAAGGTCTGGCCCTTGTACAGCGTGCCCATCCAGGCGCCGACCGGTTCGGTGCGGACGTAGAGGTCGGTGGCGCACACTGTCTCACGCACACCGACGGTGCCGTTCGAGTAGGCGAGCGCCGGTCCGGCGCCGAGTAGCAGCGCGGTGCCGACCGCTGTGATGACGGCGGCCGCACGGCCGCCACGGAAGACGGGCATCGAGGAAAGTCCTTTCACTGCCGTTGCCGAGAAGGGCGGCCGTCACCGCTCACCAGGAGTCGTAGCCGCCGATGCACTCGCAACGCACATAAGCCCAGTCGTTGGGGCCGTAGTCGAAGGTGGCGGCCCAGCCGTTGTAGACGGGATGCGCGCCCTGAGTGTGGCCGACTTTGTTGCCGTAGGTGAGGGTTCGCAGGTAGCCGACCGGGCCGGATGCGCTGTCGTAGTTCGCTTAGAAGCTCGCGGTCCGGCACACGATGATCGCGTGCTGCGGTGGGACGTCGGGCCCTGGCCACAGACTGCTGCAGGGCGACGGTGGCGACGGCGGCCACCGTCACGGCGAGGGTCCTGGCAAAGGTTTTCACCGAACATCAACTCCCGTTGTCACAAGGGGGGCAGGGGCTGCTGTGCTCCTCTGGGTCGTGTGCTCCCGTCGATACGGGGCGGAGGGAGGAATCACACGACGCCGCTCTCCCACCACCACGAGCCGGAGCCGTACGAGGGGTACTGCACCCGGCTGTCCGTGTGCTGCCGAGCGGAGGAACCGTCGCTGTTCTCCAGGCTGTTCAGCATGCTCTGCGTCTGCGGTCCGACGACACCGTCGGACGTCAGCCGTAGGCGGACTGGAACCGCCTGACCGCGCTCTCGGTGGCCGGTCCGAAGGCGCCGTCCCAGGCGACACAGGTCTGCTGGGCGCCGGATGCCGCCCACCCGCACCTGCAGTTCCGTCACGTCGGCACCGCTCATGCCCTGCTGGAGGGTGCGCGTTCGGAGACCATCGCCGAGTCCGTCGCCCATCTGCGGGCCGTCGGCGGGGCCGAACCGGACGACTCCAGGTTGGTGGGTCTGGTGAGCGAACTCCAACTTGAGTCGCCTGAGTTCGCGTCCATGTGGGAGCGCTACGAAGTGCGTGAACGTGGAGGCGGCACAAAGCGGTTCGCGCATCCGGAGGTGGGGGACATGACCCTCACGTACGAGATGATGCGACTGGCTCGCACCGGCGGGCAACGCCTGGTCGTCTACCAGGCCCGGCCGGGGACCCCGGACGAGAAGGCGCTGCGGCAGATGGACGCTCTCTGAGGTCGGCCGCCGCCGCGCGGCCGGCGCGGCTCGACGTCGTGCTGGGTGCCGCGGTCGCTGTAAGTAGTGCTTGGGGGGATGTGACGGGACCAGGAACGCGCCGCCCCCGAACCGCGCGGTCTCCTACGGGCGGCTCGCGCGATGCAGGCTGGACGTCGCCAGGCTGCGAGATCCCGTACCGCGGCCGCCAACCGAGCCGTGCGCGTGTGCGTTCACGCGGATGTGCTCGCAGAAAGGACGTCCATGTCGTACCCGACCACGCCTTCAGCCGACCCTGCGATCGAGCAGGTGCCCGTGGCCGGGCCGCGAACCTCGCGGTACCAGCACCGCTCACCAGCGCCGACATGGTGGGTGTGGCTCGCGGCCTGGCCCGTCACCGTTGTCTTCATCCTGTCCAACATGGCTACGCCGCTGTAGGGGCTGTGGCAGGGGGAGATCGGCTTCTCCAAGGGCACCCTGACCGTCGTCTTCGCCGCCTACATCGTCGGGCTCACCCTCTCACTGCTTACGTCCGGAGTGGTCTCCGACCGGCTCGGCCGCAGGAGCGTGATGATCCCGGCCCTCGGCTCGGCCGTGATCGCGTGCGTCGCCTTCGCGACCGCGTCGTCCGTGGCCGCGTTGCTCGTGGCCCGGCTCTGCACCGATATCGCCGTCGGCACCATCGTGTCGGCCGGAATGGCCGCGGTCAGCGATGTGGCCGGGCCAGAGCGCAGGCGCCTCGGCGCTCTGTTCTACGCCCTGGCGCTCACCCTCCTGGCGGTGGCCGGTGGCGCCGTGGTGATCGCCGCCAACCGACGCACCGCGGACCGGTCGCGCTGAGTGAGGTACGCGGTGCCGCGGGCCCCCTCCTGGCAGCCCCTCTACCGACGGCGCACAGCGAGGGGTGTGCGGGAGAGAGCGTGCGGGACTCTCGTCATCATCCCTCAGGTCGGCAGACCTTTTGGTCCGGGCGGTCCGGGCCGGCCGCTCGTGACCCGCCGCATGACACTGCTCCGTCAAGCCCTCCGCCGAAGGCGACTTCAACTGCTCGGTGTGAGCACCGGCAGCACCGCCGTCGGCGACGGGATGTCATCCGTGAGTCAGGCGAGTGATCAGTGGCGAAGCCCGTCGTGGGGCCGCGCGGATGGTCCGGCTGCTGGCGCGAAGGCCGTGATGGCGTCGACGAGGTCAGCCGGGGCTTCCAGCGGGATCAGGTGACCGGTGTGCGGGATCACCATGAAGTCGGCTTGGGAAAGATAAGGGACCAGGTTGCAACGGAGCACATCGACAGGCTCGACCTGATCGTTCTCTCCGGCGACTACGAGAGCGGGAACGCTGACCATGCGCGTGTGCTCGGTGATGTCCTGCGCGATGCCGTGCAGCGGCCACTCGGTGCGGGCGGCTTCGGTGACGGTCCGAGAGTCGGTCACGATCTGTGCCTCGACCGACGCGGGCAACTTGGTCGCGGTGAGGATGTGGTCCCGTGCCCCGGCGACGGACTCGGTGGAGTCGTAGGCGTGGGAAAGTGCTTCCTGGTACTCGTCGGTGATCTGTGCGGCGGGCTTCGCCGGACCGGAGCCGACCAGGACGATGCCGCGCAGGCAGGCAGGCCTGGTTGCCGCGACCATCTGTGCGACCTTGCCGCCCATCGAGTGCCCCACCAGGACGTAGTCGGTGATCCCCGCGTCGGCCAGCACGGCGAGCGTGTCGTCGGCGAGCTGACCGAGCGTGTAGGGGCCGGGCAGGCCGCTCGAACGGCTCCACCCGCGGAAGTCGACTGTGAGCGTGTCACGGTCCGCGAGGCGGTCGACGACGAGGTCCCAGGTGCGGGCGGAACCGCCCCAGTAGTGCAGGAACACCAGGGTCGGCCCGGCCCCGGGCCGGTGGTCGTAAGCGGGCAGGTGCGTCTGCTGCGTCGTGTTCACAGTGGGCTCTTCCATTCGACAGGCTGGGCGATTGCCCCTTGCCTTCATTGCACTCTCCGTACCCGGGCGGGGCATCGGCGCGACTGGTCGACCGATGGTGAAAAATGGACTCGTGAGCGCGATCCGGCAGATGACCTACCAGCCCGCGGGGCACCGCGCCGCCGCGGTTGAGACGTTGACCTTCGACCGCCTCCGCGAGCTGAACGACGGCGGCACACAGCGCGCCGACTTCCATGTCCTCGCCGTCGTCGACGCCGGGCACGGCACGGTCACCGTGGACTTCCTCAACCACCCGCTCAAGAAGCGGTCCGTAGTGTGGATTCCACCCGGCGCGGTACACCGGTGGGACGCCATCGCCGGTGTGGCGGGGCACCTCGTGCTGTTCCTGCCGACCGCGCCAGTCACCCACGCCTCCCGGGACCTCGTTGCGTCCCCGGACCTCGTCGCGCACTGGAGCGTCCCCGACGCCGACTGGCCCTTCGTCGAAACAGCGCGCGACCATCTCCTCCTGGAGGCGTCCGCTCCACCCGAGAACGCCCCGAGCGAGCTGCCTCAGATCCTGCTCTCCGCGCTCATCGCCCGGCTGCGGCCACCGCACGCCCAAGCACGGTTCACTCACCCGGTGTTCGTATTGTTCCGCTCCAGCGTCGAAGCGCACTTCAGGGAGCACCACACCGCTGGCTACTACGCCCGTACCTTGGGATACGCGCCCCGCACCCTTTCACGAGCGGTGCAGCAGGTCACCGGCCGCACCGCGAAGGCATACATCGTCGACCGGATTGTCCTGGAGGCCAAACGACTCCTCGCGCACGACCGCCTCACCGCGGCTCGCTGCGCCGCCACGCTCGGCTTCCCCGACGCATCGAACTTCTCGGTCTTCTTCCGCACGGCGACAGGCATACGCCCGGGTGCGTGGCAGGCGGCGGTAGCCGCCGAGTAGGAGGTGCACTCGAGAACCGCGCTTACATTCAGGGCGCGGTCAGCGGATCCTGCCAGAGTTGGCTTGTGCACAGCAGCCGCGCAGAACCGGGGCCGGGAACAGGGAGAGGTGCCCGCAGAGGTTGATCGGAGACCAAGCAAGCTCGCCTCACGGTCAGGCCCCTCAAGGGTCCACGCAGGTTCGAATCCTGCCTTCTCCGCCGTAATCCCATCTCGGGCCGTGCGGGCGGCCAGGGTGGTCCATCAGCCCTCGAGCGGCGGAGCCACGCCATGGCTGACTCACTTTCGGGTGAACACGATCACGGCAGTGGGGCGGCGGGCCCCGGCGGACGGTTCCCTCAGGCCCGTAATCTTGCTGCTGCTAAGCCTGATACCCCGTCAGACTGGTGTGCCGGGCTTCTGAATGGTTGTTACATGCCCTTTGGAGGTCACCGGCACCAGCAGCGGGGTGATCGCCGAAGCGTTCGGGGCCCCGGAGACGGAGGACGTGAAGGTGACCGACGTGGAACGGAAGCCGAAGCTGGACGCGCCCGCATCCCGTCCCACGGAAGGTAAGCAAGAAAGGGCTTCCGGCGATGCGACACGTGCCGCGCCCGCCGGACAACGGATGACGAGCATAAGGCGGGAGCCGCGTTGGTCCCCGAGCCAGCGCGCGCCCAGCTCCACCATGGGCTGCTCGGTGCGGTGGTCGGTGCGGGGGATGAGCGCGGAGACGAGATCGACGCAGCGGGCGGCTCTGTCGAGGGCGGTATCGAGGGCGGGCATCGGCTGCGGCGGCCGAGGGTGGCGATGGGTGCAGCGGATCCCACGCTCGGATCAACCCTGGCAGGTTTGTCACTCTGTCACCGGCCAGTTGAGTTCGGTGTGCAGGTCACGCGGGTCCATGTCGGGGGACGGCTGCGTGACGTAGGTTTCCCACCTGTCCTCTCCGGCGGACAGACCCCGCTCCTGGATCCAGGAGCCCAGCCGTTCCCAGGAGGACCGGAGACCGTCGAACGATCCGAAGTGCGTCAGCCGGGCGACCCGGCCTCCGGGCAGCGAACCGACCACTGCCCCGGCCTCCGGTCGCACCGTCCGGTCCGTGACGAACCCGACCTCCAAGTTCAAGAACTCTCCTGGCGAACCGTGGTACAGGCCGAAGGCGGGGCTCAGCGTGGTGAGCCGTTGTGTCTCGATGGCCCGGGCCAACACACCGAAAGACGCATCGAAGAAGTGCCGCAAGTCGGCCACCGGGACGACACCACGGACGACCGCTGTTGTCGCCGGGGCCAGATTCACGAGTTCTGGCGAGGCGCTGGCCCCACCATCAGATCTACGACTGTGCATGCCGCTCCCATCCAAGTTCCAGGGCTGCTCATGACGTGTAGACCTGGCGTGCGCCGAGAACTCATCGTCCTGCGTTCAGCGGCGTCTCCTCAGGCCCCGGGCCGGCTCGACCAGCACCGGATCCAGCAGCGCTCCGCCACGACCACACGCCGCGGCGCAGTTGCTCGACGAGTGCGGCCGGACCCTGGCGGCTGGTGACTCTGAGTCGGCGCACATGGTCAAGCTCCTGGCGTCCGACGTCAATGACGGGCTGTCCTTGACCTCCGACTGTCAGTCAGTCGAGAGCGTCCGCAGGGGGACGGTTGCGAAGGCGTGCAGTCCAGGGGTCACCTCGCGCCCGCGAGGGCGGTCCAGCTTGAGACGCTCGTCCGCTCCGGTTAGTTCAGCAGGGCAGCCGTGAAGGTCTTGCGGTGGTCCACCAGCCATGTCTGCATGCGGTCCCAGCGTTCCCATCCACCACGCTCGGCCAGCGCCTGGAGGTAGACGGGGTTGCCCTCGGCAACGCGGCGGGCGACGAAGGCCCGGCAGACCTCCGTGGCTTGCTCGATGACGCCGGGCAAGTCGGCGCGGTCCCCCGCCGAGAGGCCGTAGCTGCTGGCGAGGATCCGCAGCCGTGCGGGCGCATCCAGCCCGGAGGGGTAGAGGCCGGCCGCGGATCCGGGGTCCAGCATGGGCACCCAATAGCGGGCGGTCATGGCGATGTCCCAAAGGGCACGGCCCGGGGCCGCCATGTCGAAATCGATCAGGGCAGCGGCGCGGCCGTCGCGGAAGACGACGTTGTCCGGGCACACGTCGTTGTGGCACAGCATCGCTCCCCCTTCCGGGTCGGCCAGGTCCTGGGGCCACTCGGCACGGGTGTCGACCGCGACGGCCGCGCTGGTCTCATGCAGACGCCGAAGCAGGCTCCCCACCGATTCGAGGGCCGAACTCGTCATCGCCCAATCCGGGAACGGGGGCAGAGCCACGTTGCCGGGGATGAAGGTCAGGTGCTCGCAGCCGTCCGCGGTGAGACCGACGGGGGCCGGCGCCGCGTCGAAGCCGTGCTCCTTCAGTGCAAGGAGATAGGCGTGCAGGGCGCGCGCGTTGCGCGGTGCCGGCCGCTCCACCAACTTCCCCCGGCGGAAGACCGCCCCGGCGTTCACCATCCCGCCGACCAGTGCTTCGCCCTCAGTCGTCATGCCGAACACGCTACTGCCAGAGCGCCCCCGCGCGCGGCTGTCCCAGAAGTCGGCGCGAGGAAACGCCGGGGCCTGCCTCACGACCTGCAAAACAGGGCATGCGGGGCCGTCCTGGACCGGGACATCAACGCGGCGGTCAACGTCGCCAAGGCGGCCGGACTGGCCGTGACAGCCTGTGGAGCGGGGGTAAGACCGGGACCCGTCCCGGCACCGCGCAGCGAAGCAGGAACCCACCCGACACCGCAGCCTTCAACGGCGCGGTAGGCGGGAATCTCCCTCCTTCAGGGGGGAGAGGACGTCAACAGCCTCGAACCACGTCGCCCTCCGACCGCGCGAGCCTACTGAGTATGAGTGGTCTCGGGGTTGCCTATTTCCGCTGCCTGCCCGTTGAGGACCTTAGATCACCGATGACCAAGGCTGTGCAACCTAAAACGCCTCGTGCTGTCTAAGCCTGTCCCCGGCCCGTGAGGCCGCCCACAGGGCGATCCGGGTACGGGAGCGCAGGCCCAGTTTGTCGCGGACTTTGTCCAGGTGGGTGGCGACGGTACGTTCCGAAATGTTGAGGCACTCCGCGATCTGGCGGTTGGTCAGTCCCTCGGCGACGAGTTCGGCGACCATGAACTCTCGTCTTGTAAGGGGGGAGTGGTCTGCGGCGAGCGCAGTGGGTTCCGTCGTCGTACGAGGGTTGCCGCTTCCCCTCCGCAGGGCGTACGCGACGAGCCGGTCCCCGCGTAATTGGCGACCACTGCTGACAGCCGCGTCCCGCGCGGCTGATGACAGCCGGGTCCGCGCACGAGCCGCGGTCAGTTCTACCCGTCGGCGCCATGGGTCCTCCGGCTCGGTGTCCAGCCGGCGGCGGGCTTGCGTGCTCGCCTCGTACAACCGCACGGCTCGGCGCATGTCACCGCTCTCGGCGGCCACGAGGGCCAGGCCCTCGATCGGGTACAGCGCGTGGAAACTGGTCTCGGGGACAATCCGAAGCACCTCGTCAAACAGTGCCGCGGCACTATCCAGACGCCCCAGGGACAGCCGGACTGCACCGGCGGTGTGCAGTGCGGCAGCCGTCCGGCTCCAGTGCGCATGTGCCCTGAGTACCGGAAGGCAGCTGGTCATGAGCACATCGGCCTCGACCTCTTCTCCGGCCTGGAGCAGGGCCCAGGCCAAGTGATGGGTGCACCATGCGGTGTCCTGCGGTCGGCCGAGCGCGGAGACGACGCGCAGGCACTCGCGCAGGTCCGCGACGGCGGCAGGGAACTCGCCGCGGCACAGCCGTGCCGCGGCCCGCGCGTCCAGGGCGTTGGCAAGACCGGCGGAGTGGTCGCGCATGCATTCCTGGTCGACCGCCCGCTCACCCAGGTATAACGCCGCCCTCAGGTCCGCCTGTTGACAGGCGACGCGCGTGGCGAGCGCCGCCGCGCCGGCGAGTTCAAGCTCGGGAGGCTTCTGCAGAAGTCCGTTCAGTAGCGCACTAGCTGCCGATGGCTGTTCTAGCTGGTAGTGCACGCGGGCCAGTTCCAGGGCCAGTCGGTCTCGCAAGGCGCCGCCGCAACCGGTGTCGGCGAGGACCGACGCGAGATTGTCCCGTTCGGCGGTGAGCAGTCCGCCGGCCTGGTCGGCGAACACTTCGCCAACGGCACGTTCCGCGAGGCCGTTCAGCCACTCCAGGGCCCGCTCCCGTACGGCGTCCAGCTCACCCGACGCCACCAGACGCTCCATGGCGCAAGCGCGCACGGTACTTAGCTGACGGAAACGCGCGGGATGTGCGTCGCCAGGCAGCCGCACGATCAGTGATTTGGCCTCAAGTGCGAATACACTACGCAGAATGTGGCCGGGAGCGAGGTCCCCCTCGGTGCAGACCGCCTCCGCTGCACTCGTGTCGAATCCGCCGACGAGTACCGCGAGACGCCGGAAGACCGCCTGTTCTGCCGGTTCGAGCAGTCGATGGCTCCAGTCGATGGAGGCGGTCAGTCCGTCGTGGCGGCGGGGGCCAGTCCTGCTGCCGTCGGTCAGGAGGGACAGCTGAAAGAGCCGGTCGTCCAGTCCTTTGAGGATGTCGCCAAGCGGGAGCGCGCCGACGCGGCGCGCCGCGAGTTCGACGGCCAGTGTCAAACCGTCGAGCCGACGGCATATCTCGGCAACGGCCGCACCGTTGCCCCGCTGGAGGGTGAAACCGGGTGCGCTGCTGGTGGCACGCTCGACGAACAGTCGGACGGCATCGGAGCGCAGGAGGGCAGCAGGGTCGTCCTCGGTGCCGGTGGGCGGCAGGGACAGCTCCCGGA
The DNA here is from genome assembly GCF_040704065.1 of Streptomyces sp. NPDC047869. NCBI lineage: Bacteria > Bacillati > Actinomycetota > Actinomycetes > Kitasatosporales > Streptomycetaceae > Streptomyces > Streptomyces sp. NPDC047869. The sequence continues at coordinate 96,577 of NZ_JBEYRK010000023.1, read as the reverse complement.
CCCGGAACACGGTCTCACCGGGAACCCGCAGCGCCTCCCGGCTGGTGGCCAGGATCCGCATGCGGGGGCAACGGCTCAGCAGGGTTGCGACGAGCTGCGCGCACGGCTCCGCCAAATGTTCACAGTTGTCCAGGATCAACAGACGGGAGGTGTCATTGATCGCGCGGACTAGAGCGTCGGGGCCAGTCCGCCCCGCCTGCTTGCCCACGCCCAGCGCGGCGGCCACGGACTGCGCGAGCGGGGCGTTGTCGTGCAGCGAATCGAGTTCGACCAGATGCACCCGAGCGTGGCGCTGGGGCAGCCCTTTGGCGAGCTCCAGCGCCAGCCGCGTCTTGCCGACGCCGCCGGCACCGGTCAGCGTGAGCAGACGCGACGTCCTCAGCAGAGTGCGCAGCTCGGACAGTTCCTGCCACCGCCCCACGAAGGAGTCGAGCGCCAGCGGCAGCCCGCGGCCCGGTTCCGGTGGAGAGGCAGCGGGCGTGGTCAGCCGCTGCCTCCCCTGTTTCGAACGCTCTCGGAACGCCCGCTGGCGGCACGCATTGGAGCAGTACCGGGCCGGCCGACCGCCGTGTGACCCGGTCGACAGGCCGGCTCCGCACAACTCACACGTTTGATGCCCTGCCATCCTCGATTCCTGACCGCTGGCTTCCACGGCGAAACCACCCGGTCTCACCGGTTCGGCCCTCATAGGGCGTGCGTCAGGGCGTTGCGGCGGGATCGACTCCGAGTACGACGGTGCCCGTCACCCCCTTGCTGAGATCGCTGCCATTCTGCGTGATGGCCAGCAGGGTTGAAGATCCGCCGTTGCGGTAAATGCCGTCCCGCGCGTTGAGAGTGCGGGTGGACGTGTTGTTGCGGTAGGGGGTCAGAGCGGCGATCTTGGCGTTGAAGGTCTCGGGGAAGTAGAGCTGGCCCGTGTGCGAGACGTGTCCTCCGTGGTAGGTCCCGTTGGAGACGGTGCCGCCAGCATGGGTCTTGACGTGGATGTGGAGCGCGCGGCCGACGTACCAGCCGGGGTAGACGGTGGTGAACTCAGCGACGCCGGCGGAGTCGGTCAGCTGTACGCCCCGCAGGAAGGTGGTGTCAGGGGTGGAGCCGCCCGCGACATACCCTGAGTAGATGCCGAGCGCGTCGCACTGCCAGATGTCGACCGCCGTGTTCGACAACGGCAAGCAGGTCGCGGCGTTGACGACTGTCACGCGGAGGGTGAGTGGCACGCCCGCCTTGCCCTCGGTGATGTTCTTGCGGACCGTCTCCAGGTCCAGATAGTAGGGACCCTCGGTCTGTTCGGGCGTCAGGACACAGGCAGCAACGACCGGTCCGCCGGCAGCACGGGGCGTACTTCCTCGGCCCTCGGCTGCGGCCTGCGAGGCTGTGAATCCGAGGGCTGCCACGCCGAGAGTCGCGCCGCCCAAGGCGGCGATGACGGATCTGCGGGTGGCGCCGGCCTGCTCCGCGGAGTCGTGGTGGGGGGTATCAGTCATGCCGTCACGATGACGCGCCCAGCGCATGTTGGGATCGGCCATACGATCGGCGAATCGAGCGCGTTACGAAACCCGCCGCGTGGCCGTTCACCGCCCCGGATGGGCGAGCGCGGCGCCGGCATAGGATTCGCCGCGGCGGGGAAGGCGAGCACTTCTCGATGACCTGGAGCTCTACCAACCCCCGCAGCGTGGGAACGTTGAGCCAACGTGTCCTACGCGCACGACGTGCGCCGGTCTGAAGGGCAATCAGCGTCTGGACGGAGGTGGCGGTTCTGCGACGGTATGCCTGCGGGACCAAAGGGCGGCGAGGCCGAAGGCCAGTCCTCCGGCGATGAACCAAGGGTTCCAGAGGGCCAGCGTCCAGGCCCGCTGCCCCGCGCTCACGGAGGTATCCAAGCGTGTTGGGTTGGTCACCAGTAGCACCTCGACGCCGATGCCACGGGACAGTAGGAGGGCGCTGACGCCCCACCCCAGCCACCTTGCCAGCTGAGCGGGAAGCCTCCGGAGGCTGGACCGGGCAAGCAGCCATGCCAGTAGGGCGCCGAGGAGGCAGAGCGCACCCACACCCCACAAACCGGCTACCACGAACCACAGTGGGCGCTCGATGGCCAGCGGACCGGCGGAGATGCTCAGCCCCACATCACCGCCGACGGCCCAGTAGAAGTGCAAACCGGCGAACGCGGCCGCCCACACGCATGCGATACGCCCCCATAGCGTGGACGGTTCTGCGTCCGCCCCCTCCTGTTCGCGGTTCACCGCCGGCCCTCACGGGCATCGCGCCTGTCAGCGCACGGGCTGTCCGCTTCCTGTGGCAACACGATGAACGCGGTGCCTTTGGTCAGGTCGATGCTGGAGCGGGGTGGCGCACCGTCGCTCTCGTCGTCCCGCAGCAGCAGCTCCACCCGCCGCTGCTCCATCTCCACCGTCTTGTTTCCGTTCACGGTCGCCGTGAATTCGTCGAAGGCGATGCTCGACAAGGACCGCCCCGTGCGCCTGCGCAGCCACGGGATCAAGCCCAGCCCCGTGAACCATCGCCACGCGCTCTCCATCAGGGCGAACATGATCAGCAGACACGCTAACGCCGGAAACGACATGGCCCACATCGCCACAGCTGGCCCCCATCAGCCTCAACACGGTTGACTGCCGGAAAACGGCGGGGGCGTCGGCGTCGTTCCCGTCACAGGTGCGGACTGGGAGAACTCGAGGCCCCCGACGTGGGTCCGCGCATGGACCGCGCGCACAGATCTCGCGGGCAATACGCTCCGCCCAGAGCGGCACAGGTCGGCCGGTCCCCTCGACCGCCGTCGTTGGACTCGTCTCGCTGATTGCCATGGGATCACTGTTCCGGATCCGCAGCGCGCAGGGATCAGGCCGGCGTATGACCCGCTTCCCCCATGCGGCGGAGGCGCCGCCTTGGAGATCCACCGCATGGCGGAGTGCCGTGGGAACAGGCCGGATTCGGTAGATGTGTCGGACAGCACATCTAAGGGCTGTCTGGCGGATCACTGACGGATCCACAGCCGGATCGCGGCGACGGTGACTGTGCCGTGAAAGACGAACGCTCTCTCGTCGTACCGGGTCGCCACAGCTCGGAAGCCCTTGAGCGCGTTCATGCTCCGCTCAACTTCGTTGCTGCGGGTATAGAGCGCCCGGTCAAAACCAGTGGGACGACCGCCTCGGCTGCCGCGCCGCCGGCGGTTGGCCTGCTGGTCCCCGCGCTCGGGAATGGTGTGCCGGATCTGCCGCCGCCGCAGGTAGATGCGGTTCCGACGGGAGCTGTACGCCTTATCGCCGCACAGATGGTCAGGGCGGGTCCGCGGGTGCCCACCAGCTGGGCGTGGGACACGGATGCGGTCCAGGACCGGGATCAACTGCGGCGCATCACCCCACTGTCCGGGAGTGATCAATATGGACAGCGGGCGGCATCCGCCGTCACCCGCCAGGTGGATCTTGGTGGTGAAACCCGCCGCGTGAGCGGCCCACCGCCTCGTCAGGCCGGTGCTGGACTGGCGGCCTGGGGCATCCAGGTGCCCATGCCGGCCGGTGACGGGCCCCAGCGGCGTGCTGTTGGCGGTCGACTCGCGATGTCGGACGAATCCGCAGAGCTGCGATTCGTCTTGGCGGAGGAGCTAAACGAGCTGCCCATGCACCACACGCAGCGTCTACGGCTTCAGCACTTTCTGGAGCACCGAGAGCGACCCTATCTTGGCTGATCGCACCGGCGCCCCTGTCCTACCGTGCACGAGCTCGTTGGTTGTGCATCTTCAGAAAGGTCCGCACCCCAGTCACCGGGGTGCGGGCCGCTGGCACCCCACTGCGGTGGTGAGGCTGAGGGCTCTGGCCGATCGCTTGTCGACCCGTTTCCGCAGGCACTAGGTTGGCGTATTCACCGCATGTGGTTCAGGGGGTTTGCAGCGTCGTGCAACGCCGTGCATTGCCAGGAACCGTACTCGGCCTGCTGCTGGCCGTCGCGCTCGGCGCCGGCGCGAGCGCGTGCCGAAGCAGTCCGGAGCAGGATGCCAAGGCGGTGGCGACGGTGTGCGATGGGCTGCTGACGAAGGCCGTGGCGGAGGCGTACACCGGCGCGAGCAGCGCCGGCGTGCGGCCGGAGTCGGCGGGTGGCACACCAGCGCCGCGGCAATGGTGCACGCTGTCCCCGACCACACTCGTGAGCGTCACGGCCTCCGGTCGGAAAGAGTTCCACAAGACGAACCCCGGCGACGTGTGGGGTATCTCGGGCGCGCAGGGCTCTATCCCGCTCGGCCACGGCTGGCTAGGCGGCTACTACTCGTTCAACAACGGAGTCGGACCCTCGGGTGACCAGTTTCGGACCGAGGTAGCGGTACTGCTGGACTGCCCGCAGGTGGCCGGTGGCGGACTACTCGTCGCGGCGAGGGACTCGGTGACAGCGCACGGCGAGGTGCCCGCCGTCTTCCGCACGAAACTAGCCGGGCTGGCCGCCGACGCGGCCCGCCACACCGCGGCCCGCTGGCACTGCAGGGGTGGGCTGGGCCGTACGCCGAGCGGGATTCCCGCGGCGGAGCCGCCCCCGACGGACTTGACGCACACGACCGGTGTCTGCCGGGGCGTCATCACGCCGGGCCTTGCGGAAATGACCGGGGCAGTCCAGGCGCAGGGCTCGACCCCGGGGCTGGCCCTCAGCGAGGGGTGTGCGCTCAAGGGCGCCAAAGGCAGCCTGGTTCTGTCGCTGCGGGCCCGTTACGGGCCTGCGGCCAGTGTGGCTCGAAAGGCACCGGCCAGGTTCCCCGAACCGGGCCGGACCGAGTCCCCGTTTCCGGGGCTGGATGCGGACCTTCAGGACGGCACCGCCGGTCTGCAGACGGTGCTGTGGATGAGCTCGCGGTGCGAGCGCGGGCAGGGCACGGCGCACTACACGCTTGGGCTTCCCGGCTCGTACAGCAAGGCACCGGTCCCCGACACCCACTGGGCTCAGATGCTGCGGACCTTCGCGCAGAGGTCCGCGACCCGGCACGGCTGCTCCCTGCCCGCCGAATTGTCGACGGTGGGCGAACCGTGACTCAGCCCGCTCCCGCCGAGGTGCGGAACGGAGGCGAACATCACGCTCCACCCCAACAACTTCACCACTCGTTCGGCAGCGCGACGCCCATGCTTAGGTTCACGACGCACCCCGGCCCGGGAAGACCAGATTCCCCGCAGACAGATAGGCCATGACCGCCGCGGCCTGGCTCCCCCTGATGATATTGTGGAAATCGGTCCTGCCTGGCATGTTCCCAACGAAGGCTGTCCTGGTGCGGCCGAGGGGGAGGCGTTCACTTATATGCCCGATGGGCTGATCGTGTTCTTCGACGAGAGTCTCGCAGCTTCCTATAGGATCCCAGCGAGTGATACTTCTTCACGCGGATATGTTGAACCGAGTCAGGGGTTTCGGTAAGCGCCTGGTGCGGGACGGCTAATAGCCGGGCATCTCCATTTCTCGGGAAAATAGATCAAACAGGCCCCGCCGGAGTGATCTCCGGCGGGGCCTGGCGTCTTGTGACGGCAATGGTGACGGCAACGTCAGCGGACGATGACTGCCGAGGGCGGCGGCTCTTCGGAGTCGTCGCCCTCAGTCAGGATGCTGCCCAGAGTGTCGATGGCTTGGTGTTGGAGGCGGAGTCGTACGTGGGCGTACGCCGGCGGTGACGCCGATGTGGGCGTGGCGGAGCAGTTCTTTGATCACGACGAGGTCGATGCCCTCCTCGCCGCGCTCGGCGACCACGGGCAAGGCGCTGCCGAAGCCATCGTGGCCCGAGGCTGCGCAGGCGACGGTGGACTTGTCACAGTCGGCTCCTGGCGACCCCGGGACACGCCGCCCGCTTGGGCCCACCCGCTCGGCCCGCCGCCACCCACCCGCACCCCCCCGCCGCCGCCACGCCTGGGTCACCACCGCCGCGCTCGTGGAACTCTGGCGTACCCGCCATGCCATCACCGCGGTGCCCGGACTCGGCCCGCGCCCCGCCGACCCGGATGGCGCCGCCGCCTGGGACGGCCTGGACGCCCGGGTGCGCGCCCTGACCGGACGCCGCCGCCCGCTGCACCTCCCGCCACCCGACGCCCCCGCCTCGGGCGTCATCGCCGCGGCCCTCAGCCACCTCGATACGCTGCCTCCCACCGGACCCCTGCCCGACCAGCCGGCCCTGCGCGACTCCCACGGCGTCGCCCGCATCTCCTATGGCGCCCTCCACGCACGCCTTGCACAGCGCGCCCTGGCCGCCGTGCTCGCCGGCCAAGGCCTGCCCGAAGGCTGGATGGAGGAGATCACCGCCCCCGCAGGGGACGACGAAGACGAACAGCACACTTACACCAGGCTCCTGACCGCCATCGGCCACTACCGGCGCCGCCACCACGGCGCCGGCCCCGACGTCCTGGGCCCGCGCCCCCAAGGCCTCGACGGCGACGAGTGGGAGCACCTCACCGACGCCATCGACCTCTACACCCACGCCCGCGTCCAACGCCGCCGGGGCCAGATCCGGGCCCGCACCGCCGCCGAATGCGCCACCCTCCTGCAGCCCACCTCGCCACTGCACCGGCAGCCTCGCACGCCCATCCACGGCCCTGGCCACCGTCCCCCAACCCGGTGGCAGCGGAGCCACGTCGCCAGCGCGTCTTGCTCGGCCGGTGTCCGGGGCCCGGTGCGCCGCCGAAGCTCGGGCCGGCAACGCTGCATCCGATCAAGGGGCGCAAGGCCGCTGCCGCCGCCGCGACGCGGCGTCCGGAACGGCACCGGCGGCACTGCGGGCAACCGCCTGATGGTCAGGCCGGGGCGTGTGTTTGGATGCCGCGGTGGACGGCTTCACGTGGACTGCGGCGCACCGCGCGGTGGAACTCGAGGACGCGCAGACGCTGGCCTAGCAACGTGTACTACGGCGTTATCTGTTGCATCAACGGCGCAGCTGGTCCTGAGGCAGTCATCGGTCATGGGAGTGGCCAGGAGCGTCGCCCGGGCTGCTGGCCCACGGCACCGAGGCAATGTCATGCCGCGATCGCCTGATTCCGGCCTCGCCTCGCTGCGGCATCCGAACGCGATGACCACAGTAGGTCCCGGGCATCTCCGCGTGGGCGGAGCAGATGCCACTACGGTAACGCCCATGACTGGCAACGGATTCTGGACTGTCCCCGCAGACCGCATGACGACCGGTAGTGGGACCCGCTACGAACTCACCGTCGTGCGGCCTCCGGTCAGCGTCGATGTCGGGGGCCTGCCGCCCAACGACGCTGCGGCGGCTCTGGAGTTCGCTCGCTCTCTTGACATGATCGATGAGGTGCTGGAGGAGCTCGGGTCGCGCCAGGGCAGCGACAGGCTCACCGTGCGCACACGTGCCGACCTGGACATCGTGCAGGTGGGGGTATGGGGAAACGTCATGTCGGTATCGGACCCCGGCTTTGCGGATGACGGCAATGACACCCCGATGCTGTATCAGGCCGAGCTGCTGCGTGAACGCTTCCCCGATGCACTCGTCGTGGGTCGAGTGGAGGTGCACTGCGGGGCCGAGCACACCGAAGACCTCGTGATGCTGCCGGGCGGCCCCATGTTCCACGCGTGCGGATGGCCGGGCGATGAGCCGTTCGTCGTATCGGGTGATCCGGCCGCCGTCATGGCGGCCTGCGGTGTCACCGCCGAGCGGCTGGAAGACCTGGACGTCATCTTCGACCTGGACGACGACCCGAACCTGAACGACTGGGGCGCGCTGGCGACGGCGTGCCTGGGCGAGGCGGATCCGTGGGGGCGGTCGGGTCTCTTCTCGTCGTCGCTGCGGGTGAGGCGCACCGACGTGGCGACCAGCCGCATGGAGTCCTTGTTCTTCAACCGCTGACATACCGTCAACTCCCTCTGTACCGTCGGGGTGACGCACCGACACGGCCTTAACTGCTTCTTAGGTGACGGCAGTTGAGGCTAGGGTGGCAGCGCGACGCGTACATGCCACGGGGGCCCCATGACGTCGCCCACACCCCTGGCCCCACCAGAGGGAAGACCACACTTTTGAATACAGCACTGCGCATACCCGAGCGGTGGCGCCTGGCGGGCCGCGTCCTGGCCGCGTTCGGGATCGCCTCGGCGGTCACCGTGACCGGCCTGCCCGGCGTCGACACCACTGGCACCGCAGTCGCCGCCGGTCCCGCCGTCACCACAAAGATCCGTCCCGGCGCGAAGCGCTGCGACGAACGCAACCTGGGCAAGACCTACGGCACCACGCCGCGCGACTCCGGGTTCCCCAACGACCCACTGGGTGGGAACTTCAACGCCTCGTCCAGCCTGCCGAAGAACTTCAACTACAAGCTCCCCGGACGAGCGTACGACGGGCTCAGGCCCCCGACGGCGGCGGACAAGGCCAAGGCCATGTCCAAGTTTCCCAACAACACGGAGAAGAACTACAAGGCGTGGCAGAAGGTCGCCGACGCGTCCGGTGACCCCGCTGACCGGGCCATGGAGATCTATGCCCGGTTCTTCAACAACAACGAGGGCCTGACCTTCGACCACTGGTTCGAGAACCGGTACATCCGCAATCAGACCAACAACTCCAAGGGCTCTGCGTTCGAGCGCCAGTTGGTCAAGGACTTCCGTCTCATCGGTCCGGACTGGCTGTGTGAGGTCACCGTCGACCTCATCGACGCGCAGGGCAATGTGGTCGACTCGCGCCGCTATGACGCCTACAACAAGAAGTCCAAGGAATTCAACGAGTTCAAGTCCAACAGCGAGCTGACGAACAAGCAGCTCGGCAAGGACCGCAAGATCGCACGCCTGATGCCGGACCACAAGTTCCGCTTCACCGGCGCCAAGCCTTTCACCGACGGCCAGAAAAAGAAGATCAACGACTTCAACCGGTACGTCTCCCGGCTGCGTCCCGGCGCCGTCAACCCGGTCCGCGGCAATCAGCGCCTGTACAACTCGATCCCGCAGACCACCCCGATCCGCGGCTACTCCCGCTACGACCGGTGGTTCGCCCCCGGATGCCAGGGCGCCGGCACCACCACCCTCGCCTCCCTCGGCTCCGCGTCCACCTGCGGAACCCGCGGCCCGCTGAACGAGCGCATCAACAACTCCGGCCGCACCCTGAACGAGGCCAAACAGATCCAGGCCGGAGCACGCCGCTTCGACCCGCGCGGCACCCTCCCGCGCGGCGGCCCGGGCGGCGTCGACTTCACCACCATGGAGCTCCGGTACGTCGGTGGCCTCGGCAAGGGCAAGGGCATGCAGTACTCCATGCGCGCCGACCAGATGCCCGACCCGGACAACAACCCCGGCTACGGCGGTCAGACCCGCATGAACCTGTCCTCCGACGCCCTGTTCACGTGGCTGGCGCTCACCCCGGACAAGTTCTGGGTGAACCTGAACCCCGACCAGCCGGACAAGGTCATGGACGCCACGTTCGGCAAGACCGACGCCGGCCGCGTCCTCCTCGAAGCCGACCTCATGATGAAGTACGACTTCGCCGAGGCCCTCAACCCGGACAAGCACGTGGAGGGCAAGCGCTACTGGGACACCGCACCCCGGCGTAACGGCATCCCCTGCTTCCCGGGTACCCGCTTCTGGATCGAGCCCGAGCCCGCCAAGGTACGCGAGCAGGACGGCGGCATCTACATCCTCGACTCGCCGATGAAGGTCTCCGACCAGTGGCTCGATGTCGACTACCACGTGCCCGGCTCGACCGAGTGCACCGACCTGACCAAGGCCGAGAAGACCGCGATCGAGGACAGCGTCCGCCTCAACGTGATCCCGCTCATCCAGGACCGCGTGAACAAGGACCCCAAGTACGCCGACCTGCGCGCCGTCTACAACGCCCGCGTCGCCGCCGAGTACATCCGCCAGCAGGACGCGAAGTCCCCCAACGACTTCCACAAGATCATCAACTCGAACGACGTGTCTGCGTGGCCGTTGCGAGCCCCGAACCAGAACTGGACCCGCGAGCAGGTCTGGAACCGGTACATGGACTCGATCAAGAAGGGCATCGAGTGGTTCGAGCTGAAGTACGGCGGCAAGGTCTACCAGCAGGGCGTCGGTGGCGTCGACTTCTCAAAGCAGCCCAAGCAGAACATCACCCGCACCCGCTTCAACGTCGAGAACCGCGACCTGGACAACACCACCCGCAACTCCACCAAGTCGGATGACACGTCGTACCGGGACACCGACACCCTCTACCTCGGCGGCGGCCCGGCCAAGGCCACCAGCAGTGACCCGGGCGGCGACCCCACCCCGACGCCGACCCACAGCGGCGGCGGCAAGCCCACCGGCAAGCCGACCGACCCCGTCACCCCGCAGCCGACCCGGAGCGGCGGCGGACAGGCACCGGCCACCTCCGCGCCGAACACGCCCGATCCGGACGGCGACCTCGCCCACACCGGCAACACCGCCCCCATCGGCCTGATCACCGGCATTTCCGCCGCCCTCGTCGCAGCCGGAGGCACCCTGTGGTGGTGGATGCGCCGCCGCCGCACCACCGGCTGAAATCCACCACCAGCGTCCCAGCGCGCCGACCACGCGAAGGGGCTCCCTCCGGCGGCACGGGACGCTGCCCATGAATCCGCCCCGCTGGATCTCATCCAGCGGGGCGGATCGCCGTGTTGGGGGAGGTGCGGGTGCGGGCGTTCGCTGCCGAGCGCGAGGCGGAGCAGGGCTCAACGCTCTCGGACAGTCCTCGTGCCACAATGCCGTCCGCCTTCCTATGAGCCCCTGTGACAGGGGCTTCCGTGAGACATGAGAGGGTCTGACGGGTGAGCGAGACACCACCGAACACCCTGCAATAGCTGGGCACCACATGGCACATGTCGTAGAAACCGTCCGCAGGCGTCAAGCTGATCCAGGGTGAGCGCGTAAGTCCAGGTCAGAGCCTTGTGACGTGAGTGCGTCCGTGGAGTTGGTGATCCACCTGTGATCGCTCGTGACATGTGAGGACCCCCGTCGGCTTGCTGCGGCGGGGCGTCGTCGTGTAGTTGGTCATGATGGAGCGGGGCTTGCACTGGAGGCTCCGTTGTCCTCGGGCTCACCGCTTTCGAGTACGCGGAGGAGCGAGGCGGTGACGACGCGGGCTGCGCGGCCGATCTGCAGTACGCGGCAAGGGAACTTCCCGCGACGCACAAGGTCGTAGCCCTTGGATCTCGACATGCCGAACGCCTGGGCGGCGTCCTCGACGCTTTCAGTACCACTCCACGTGGCACGGATGTGCTCGGAGCTGATTCGTGTTGCAATTCGCTGTTCTGGCTGGGTATTCCTGTCAGCATTGCCTTTCGGGTTTGGCTGCTTCTGGGGCAGAGGGGAAACGCGGTGGACTGCCAATAATCCGAGGAATCACCGGTTTCGGTAACCGGCCATTGACGCCTCCCAGGCTCCGCTCGGCGCTGTTCCCGATCACGTACCCTGTGTAGGGGGCGGTCTGTGGTGATCGGTCGCACCAGGGGGGCGCGGAGGGGGCCCGAGAAGGGCCCCGGCACCAGCAGGTACTGGCCCACCGCTCGCTCAGCCGCGATGTAGAAGGTTGGCTGCATCCCTGACGATCAGTGACACCACGCCGGCCACGAACGCGCCGAGCGCCCGAGGTCGAGCCGCGCCGGATGTGACCGACGGGCATGGCCGCACTCGGTGTCGACCTCAAGGGACGCATCCCGGCCGGGGAACAGTGCTCCACCGGCCGTGCCCTCGGGCGGCTCTCGGACATCGGCTGGGGCAACCGGCTGCGCCCGCTGTTGGCCGAGGGCGCGCCCGACGGTCCGGTCCCGGACGACGTCCTGCGGGCGGCGGTGGCGGTCCTCGCCGACTGGAGGCGCTCACCGGGCGGCTGGGCGTCGCACGCTCCGGACGCACCGGGCCGGCCGGTGCGGGTCGTCGCCGTGCCGTCCCGGACCCGGCCGCAACTCGTGGGCTCGCTGGCCGAGGGGCTCGCGGGCATCGGCCGCCTTCCCACCCTCGGCACCCTGACGTACACCGGGCCGGGCGGCGCGCAGTCGGCGCGCCGCAGCAACTCCGCGCAGCGCCTCAGTGCACTGTCCGGCGCCTTCACCGTTTCCGAGGACCTGGCGGCTGCCCTGCGGAGCACCCCGGCCCCGTCCTGCTCGTGGACGACCTCACGGACTCGGGCTGGACCCTCGCGGTCGCCGCTCGCCTGCTCCGCCGGGCAGGCGGCGAACAGTTACTCCCGTCCTCGCCGCGGCAGGCTGAGCCGCCCGCATTTCCGACCCGCCGGCCCGCTCCACCGTTCAGTCGGGAGGGAGCCGTGTCACGAGCGGAGGTACCCTGCTCCGGCCGGCCTGGCGGTCCGTCAGGACGGGGCGTCGTCCGGATCGGACCTTCGTGGAAGAGGAGCAGCATGAACGTCGCAGAGAGCGTGGCCCTGGTGACCGGTGGTGCCTCGGGGCTCGGACTGGCCACGGTGAAGAAGTTCTTACGGGCCGGTGCCGGAGTCGTCATCGCGGACCTGCCCTCCTCCCGGGGCGAGGAAATCGCGGCCGAGCTCGGGGGACGAGTCGTTTTCCAGGCCACCGATGTGACGAGCGAGGCACAGGTCACCGCCGCGCTGGACGCCGGGCGGGAGCTCGGAACCCTGCGTGCCGCGGTGAACTGCGCCGGGGTGGGCAGTGCGGTGAGGACGGTGAGCAAGCGCGGGCCCTTCCCGCTCGCCGACTTCAACCAGGTCATCCAGATCAACCTGGTGGGCACGTTCAATGTGCTTCGGCTGGCGGCGGAGCGTATCAGCGAGGCCGAGGAGGTCGACGGGGAGCGGGGCGTCGTCATCAACACGGCGTCCATCGCCGCGTTCGACGGGCAGTCCGGGCAGACCGCCTACGCCGCTTCCAAGGGCGGCATCGTGGGCATGACCCTGCCGGCCGCGCGCGACCTCGCGCCCCTGATGATTCGTGTCGTCACCATCGCGCCAGGGCTCTTCCAGACCCCGTTGCTCGCCGGCGTTCCCGAGAAGACCCTCGCCGCGCTCGGCGACCAGGTGGCCCACCCCGCGCGGTTCGGGCGTCCGGAGGAGTACGCGGATCTGGCCCTGCACATCGCGGAGAACGCGATGCTCAACGCAGAAACGATTCGTCTGGACGGTGCCGTCCGGATGGGATCGACCCGATAGCAGGCGGGCCACGGCACGGACAGGGCCGGGGGGCGCCCGGTCCGGTCCCCTCTCAACAGCGCGGTGCCACCCGGGGCGAGACAGGGGCGTCCGACGCCGCTCCCGGGGGTACGTGCAGGCGACCGGCCGCCATGACGAGTCGGACGGCACGCAGAGCCTGGAGATCGTCGAACGGATCGCCGCCCACGACGAGGAGATCGGCGCGGTACCCGGGCGCGATCAGCCCGGTGTCGTGGCCGATGCCCACGGCGTGGGCGGCTCCGCACGTGGCCAGGTCGACGACCTCGGTGGCGGAGAAGCCGATGTGCTCGAAGAACTCGAGACTCGAAACGAAGTCGTCGAAGACGGCACCGGACACGCCCGCGTCCGTGCCGGCGATGAGGCGTACCCCCTGTTGGCTCATCCGGCGAAGGCCGATGAACATCTCCTCGGCCCGCTCGGCGCCGAAACGTTCGGCGAAGCCGCGCCAGTCGGGGCTGGCCGCCGGGCACACCCGAATCCCCTTGGCCGCGATCTCGGCGACCAGGTCCTCCCGTACGTCGAAGCCGTCCTTGGTGATCCAGGTGCAGTGCTCCAGCGTGTCCACACCGGCGGCCACCGCCGCGGCGATGCCCGCGGTGCCGTGGGCGTGAGCGGCGACGGGCAGCCCGGCCCGCTTCGCCTCCTCGACCACGACGAGCAGTTCCTCGGTGGTGAACTGGGCCTCCCAAATGGGAGGACCGCCTTTGGTGATGCCTCCGCCGGTGGCCATCACCTTGATGACGTCCACGCCGCTCTCGGCGTTGCGGCGGGCCAAGTCCCGGATGGCGTTCTTCCCGTCGACCTCGCCGCCGAGGAACCAGCAGTGTCCACCCGGCCTGGTGAGGGGAGTGCCCGCGGCCAGGATGCGCGGCGCGGGGGTGGTGCCGGCCGCGAAGGCATCGCGCAGTCGCAGCGTGAGCCCGTTGCGGTCGCCCAGGTCGCGCACCGTGGTGACGCCGGTGTTCAGCGCCCGCATCGCCCTGTCGGCCATGCCGGGCAGCAGATCGGCGTCATCCGCCTCGCCGAGCGTGGACACCGGGTCCGTTCCGGCGTCGAATGCCAGATGGACGTGGCAGTCGATCAGGCCGGGAAGCAGGGTGGCGTCCGGGTGTGCGATGCGGGGGACGTCCTCGGATGCCCTGCGCTCGACCTCCGCGCGGGGCCCGACCTCGGTGATGACGCCCTGCCGGACCAGGACCGCTCCGTCGACGACATGCCGGCCGAGGGGGCCGGTCACCACCCGGCCCGCCGTGATGAGTGCATCCATCAGAGGTCAACTCCTGTTGTGCGCGAGCGTCCGTGGGGCGGCTTTCAGGGCGTCGGAGAGTGCCGTGAGCTGACGCAGGTCGTCCTCGAAGTCGTCACTGCCGGGCAGGACCACCGGGACCGCCTGGGAGGGCGCGGGGTCACCGGCGGCGTACGCGCTCAGGGCTGTGCGCAGGTGCCGTGCGGCCACGTCGAGTCCGACCTCGTCCAAGGGCTCCTGCGGCGCCGCCAGTTGCGCGATGTACGGGCTCACCCGCACCAGGCCGTCCCGGCACTCGATGACGCGCCGGTAGCAGCGGCGGTGCACCCCGGTGAGCCGCAGGGCGTCGCGCCAGGTGCCGGTCGGCGCCTTGCCGAGGGAATCCTCGGGAAACGTCTGGTGCAGTGCGGCCCACAGCGGATTCAGGCGGTGGTAGGCGCGGTAGCGGTGGTACCACAGGCGCGCGCTCGCCCACCTGACCGCCATCGGCGGGTAGATCAGCCCCAGGACGAAGAGGGGGATCGCCAGGTCGAGTACGAGCTTGGCGCCCATGAGCACGGGTGAAGGAACCTCACTGCCGAGCCGGCGGACCACGTTGAGCGCGGCGCGCACGGAACCGGCCATCACCATGCCGGCCAGTGCGACGGCCACGATCCGCAGCCCCGTGGCCAACGGGCCGGTGGCCGAGCGCAGGTGACGCACCGTCCACCACAGGCTCATGGTGAGCGCGTAGACGAGGTAGAGCCCGGCCGCCAGGTAGAAGACGAAGACTCCGGTCAGCTGCATGTTCGCCGTGGCATACACATGGCCGCGTTCGCCCCGCGGCGTCGCCACCATTGCCAGAGTGATGACGACGACGGTGACTCCCAGCGGGATCAGTTGCCTCCGGGCGCGTCTGCTCCCGGTGCCGCGGTCCGCCGCAGACTGGAGGAAGAACCAGCTCAGGCAGTAGAGAGCGATGAGCAGGAAGACGTTCTGGAGCAGCTTGGCGGTTCCGGTGCCGATGAGCGCGTCGAGCCATCGCGTGCCGCCCTTCGTACCCAGGGGGAAGGACAGGGACGCGCAGACGATGCACAGGGTCAATGCATGGAGCAGCTTGTCGGAGGGGGCTTTGACGAGCTGGCTGATCTTCCAGACCAGGGTCAGGCACAGGACGGCCCCGAGTACGAAGGACAGCACCGTCACATCCACCCTTGCCGGTCCACCAGGGCCGACTGCACGAGCTCCGTCATGGGATCCGGCGACTTCCGCGGGCTGACGAGATCGAGCACGGACGCCCACTCCAGGATGATGGTGGCGACGAGCTCGGCCTCGCGCTCACGTTCCTCGTCGTACGACGTGCGCCGCAGCGCGCTCATGATGACCTTCAGGGAGATGTCGGGCAGCATGCTCTGCCAGAACTCCTGGTCCGTCTCATCACTCTGGTGGCCGGCCAGGATGTGGCCCACTTCGTGCAGGATGATGTGATCTTGGTGGGCTTTACTCGTCTCGCTCTGGAAGAAGATGTAGTCGGCCTTCTTCGTGGCGATCCAGAGGCCGAACGGGCCGGGGACCGGCAGCGAGTAGGGCATCAGATGAATGGGCCGGCCACGGTGTTCCCCCAGCAGTCGACAGAGGACATGCACCTGCAAGGGTGGCTGGATGCCCAGGGCGCGGAGAGTGCGCTTGCAGTGCCGTCGTAATTCTCGCTCTTTCAAGGAACCTCTCCGCCGACACACGCGCGTCCTGTCTGGTGTTCACCGTGAAGTCAACATCCGGCGGCGCGCGGGATGCCAGCAGGAATCTGGCCATTCACTCCTGACTTCACCCCTGACCGTCGAGACGCTCGGCCTGCTCCAGCCGGTAGACGATGTCGAGGAGGTCCATGACCTGTTTGCGGTGCTCCGGGGAGAGCTGCCCCGCCCGCATCGCCATGAGCTTGACGTCATCGCCGTCGGAGGCCTGCTGCAGCCGAGCCTGCTCCGCGGCGAGGAGCTCCAGCTGGGCCGTGATGCGAGCGGTCGTCTGATCCTCGAAGAAGTAGGCGGCGGGCACGCCGAAGAAGTCGGCCAGCGCCTCGAGGTGCTTGAGGCTGGGGTTGGTCTTCTTGCCCTTGCGCAACTGCCAGATGTAACTTTGGGAGATGGAGACGCCGGTCTTCCGGATGGACGCAGCGACCCGCTCGTTGCTGTACTCGTGGCTCGCGTCGGGGCGGACGGTCGCGAAGAGTTGGTTGAGCTTGTCGGCGAGGCTACGGCCCGGAACTTGTGACATGGCACCCACTCCGCCGCAACTGCGGCTTCCACTCTGGTGAATTCGTGTGTCTGGGAGTGTCCTCAAGAAGGTTGGGGCCCGTCAACTACACGGCTACGGCTGCGTCAGCCAAGCCCTGCGCCATGGCGTGCGCCGAGCGCCGGCCGGCCCGGTCGTCGTGACACGAGGGTCCCTGTGCGGTTGCCGCCGTGCGGCACGCCGCAATCGCGCCCTGGAACCCGAGGTCGGGTCTCCCCGAGTGCAAGCGAGCGGAGGCCGGACGGCAGCGGTGAGTCCTGTGTCGCCGTTCAATATGGTCCTCAACTGATCCTCAAATAGGCCCAGTTGGTACGGGTCATGGTGGAGTAGGGTGCCGCAACGTCCGGATCTTCGACTGTGGTGAAGGCCGTTGACATCGATATCTGGTACGTGAGTTGATGCTGGGGCATCACACGAATCATGCCTCCGGTCGCGACTGACTCATCGCGACGGTGCGAGGCAGGGCCTGTGCCCCGGGGGAAGATGCCTGGTGGCTCGTCTCCTGGTGCCGGGCCCCGGGGGAACGGCCTGAGAGGGAAGGCGCGGATGAAATCGACACTGGGGCAGACCGAGGCCAAGGCGGGACACCTTCGACGTACCGATAAGAAAGTGCCACCTGCGTTACGCACGGACGGGGCGCCGAGTTCCTGCCGCGACTCCCCGTCCTTCACGGACCAGGCCAACCCGTTCGCACCGAACGCGGAATTGCCGGTATACGTTCGAATAAAGAACAGACTGCGGTGGGAAATCCTGACCGGTGCGTACGCGGAAGGGAGTCATCTTCCATCGGCGGGTGAGCTGGGGAACACCTACGGGGCGAACAAGAACACGATACTTCGGGCCCTGCGCATGCTGCGCAGTGAGGGAATGATTGATTTCGGCCGGGGGCGAGGAGCGGTCGTCACCCGCTCGGCACGCCCCGTGGATCTGGCCGATATCTCCGAACAGCTCCAAGCGGTGGTCAACCTTGCGGACGCCTCGGGCATACCCCGCTCAATGATCATCTCTGCCGTGCAGCGCATACCGCGGGCGACGTCCGCGCGCGCCGTGGTGGGCCACGGGGCTCGCGCCGCCTTCACCTGACCTCGGGGGCGGCTCGACCGTAACTCCGTGGTACGCGGCGCCGTATGTCTCCGGTGCGGACGCGGTCGGCGACCCGTACCAGTCCTACTTGATGCCCGTCGGGTGTCGGCGACCAGTTGGTTGCCGGTACCCGGCGGGCATCGCTGCGTTCTCCCGGGGCAGTTGTCGGCGGGGCCCGCGGATCGCCGGCCCGGGGAATGACGACTGGAGCTAGTACAGAGGGTGAGAAAAGTGCTAGTGGAGCCAGACCGTTTCCCGCCGGCGGGCGTCGTGAAAGGCCGGGGAACCGGCTGCCCGAGGGTGGGTTCTCGCAGGTCGGGAGATCCGGAACGGGCATTCGGACACAGGTCCGGACCGGGTCACGGAACGTGCTGGGAACAGGATCGCACTTGATCCCCGAGAGGTGTACGGCCAAAGATGGTCGAGGCAAGCACGGATCATTCGAAATGACGCCGGGTTTGTTTCTGCAAGAGTTCTCATCGCACTCCGCGCGTTCTGTCCCGAACGCGCGAAATCTAAAGAGGAGTTCTCCTATGAGCGCCACCGAGATCGTGGTCGAGGATGTTCTGGCCGAGCTGCTGGACGGCGACGACGTCGCGGCCCTGACCGAGCTGGAGGCGGACCCGTCGCTCATGCCGACCGCCGTCGGCTCGGTCATCTACACCGTCATGATCCACTGCTGATTCCGAGTCAGTGGTAGGTGGTCGGCAGGCGACAGGAACCAACGCTGCCGCTTGCCGACAACACCGTTCAACCAGTACGAGGCGGCGGTCCCTGCCCATTGCCTGGAGGGGGGGCCGCCCCTTGCACAGCGAACAACTGCCCGGAATGAACCCCCGGAACGCAGCTGTCCAGCACTACGCCCGCATGCTACCGGTATCTCTGGAGGCCACGCGTCATGACGGTCACCGAATCCTCGGTTCCCCTATCCGAGGAAGAGGTCGTGCGCTGGGCCGCCGGCGTCAAGGTATCTCCAGGGGCCTCGCTCTCCCCTCAGGTCGCAGCCGCCGGAAGCGGGCGTCCCGTCCTGACCGAGGTCCCTGGTCCTCGTTTCGACGCACGCGTCCGGGACGGCAGTGTGACGGACCATCATCTACGCTACGTCGGTCGGGCGTTGGCGGTGCTGCACGCGGCGGACCCGCCGGGCGACAGCCCCGTTGTCCTGGAGTCCCTGCCCTGGGAGCCCCTTCCCCTGCGGGTCTGGGCCGGACTGACGGGCGCGCAGCGCCAGTTGACCGGAACGCTCCACCGCGAAGAGGTGCTGCGGAACCGGGGTCGTACCGTCCAAGCTGACCTGACGGCGGGGGACGTCTGGTGTCACGGCGACGCCAGGACGAACAACATCGTCGTGGCGGGCGACACCCCGATGTTCATCGACTGGGAGTGCTCGGGGCTCGGCCGCCCCGAGGCGGACCTGGGCTCCCTGTGCGGCTCGCTGATGTTCGATGAGCTCAATCCGATGGATGCCCCCGCGGGAGCCGAGGCCCAGGCGGAACTCCGGGCGTCGCTGGGCCGGGCGACGGGGCACATACGGGTCGTCCTGGCGGCCTACCGGTCCCACAGTGACCGGCGGCTCGACCCGGCGCTACTCGGAGGCGCCGTAGGCGGCAGCCTGCTGTCCCGCGCGTTGATGCGTGCCTCGCAGACCCGCTTGGACCGGGTCGTCACGGTTCTCGCCGGCATCGGCCGCGGACTGCTGCTCGACCCCGCACGCTGGAGGGCCATCGATGCACACGCCTGAACCGACGCGGACGCCTGAACCGATGGGCACGCCTGAACCGACGCACCCGCACGACGCCGACAGGCTCGCCCGCATCCGCCGTACCGTCGGCCGGTTGCTGGACGAGGACGCACACCGGGAAATGTCCGAAACCCTGCGCGAAAGCCTCGCCGACCGGATCTATCGGACGGTCCACGCGGTACCGGGCCGACACGGCGACGCGTTCGCCTCGGACCGGGTGGCCTACGCCGCCATGGTCGCCGAGGCGGAGCGGCGGCTCAGCGACCTGACCCATGACCGCACCGGCTTCACCCTCGTCTCGCGCGACGCCGGGGGGACCGTCGTGACCTGCCCCGACGGCGTCGACGTGGCGCTCGACGAGCGTCACGTACGCATCTCCGCCGCGGGTGACGTGACGGTCACCGCCAGTGGGCTCTCCACCCAGGTGGGTGCCCGCTGGGTGTACTGGACACCGCCCCAGTCCGGCGACGGCATGGACGCGCGGGTCTATCTGCACGCCCGGCCCGACGACGCGCTCGACGCGTGGTCCGGCGCCGTCCGCACCCTGCACGGTGCCGGCATCGAGTTCGCGGCCAAGGTCGGCGGATCGGCCGCGATGCTCGACCGGACGGACTGCGTCGTCCTGTACTGCGCGGCGGACGACCTGGCGCGGGTCGCCTCGGCGGCCGCGGCGAACTGCGCGGACCCGGTCGAGTCCGTACCCGGATTCAGTGTCGCGCTGTACCCCGGTGTCGGTGTCGCGCTCACCCCCGAGGCGGACACGGGCGCAGTGGCCATGAGCATCGGCTACTACTGGGCCCGGACCCTGGTCGAGGCGTGGGACGCCAACGGCACCCCGGGCCTGGAGGCGGGGCTCACGCGGCTGGCCCGGTCCTGGGAGCGGACGCGGCGGCAGCTGCGGGTTCCGGAGGCGGTATGACTGCCGGGCCTGCCCTTCCCCCGCCCGGGCGCCGGTCCAGACCGCCGGGAATCGAACGCATTCTGCTGATCGGCACCGGAGCGATCGGTGTGTCGCAACATCCGTCTTTCATCGGTCTGTTGAAGTTCGGCTACGGCTTCGACGTCGCCGTGTGCCTGACCGCGGCCGGACGCGACTTCGTCTCCCCGCGGGCCCTGGCCACCCTGACGGGACGGCCGGTAGTGCCGCCCGTCTGGCCCGCCGAGAGTGGCCCCGAGCACGTGGAGTGGGCCGAGTGGGCCCAGGGAGTCATCGTCTGGCCCGCCACATTGGACTTCTTGTCCCGGTGCGCGTTCGGCCTGGCCGACAGCCTGCCTGCCGCCATCGTCCTCTCCACCACGGCCCCGGTGGTCTTCGCGCCGTCCGTCGCGGCCGGCGCGGCTCAGGGCGGGCCGCTCCGCCGCGCCCTGCGGATCCTCCGGCAGGACGGGCACGGGGTCGTCGGGCCGGTCATCGGGCACGCGGTGTCCACCGGGGAGCTGTCGCCGGGGGCATGCGCGCCCCCGGAAGCCGTCGTTGCAGAGCTGATGGCACGCCTCCGCCCAGCAACGTCCGTAACTGCCACAGAGGAGAGTGTGATCGATGTCCGGCACCCCATCCCGTCTGCTGCCGAGCGAGCTGAAGGCACGCCCCACGACGCCGGCTGACCAGCCCCTGGTCGACGAGATCTTTTCCGACGAGCGGCTGGCCGCGATGGGCGAGACCGCCTTCCCGCAAGGCTACGAGCAGGCCCGGGAGCAGCTGCTGACCCTGATGGAGCAGGGGGTGATGAAGGGCTGGTTCATCGAGCTGCCGGGGTTCGGCGTACTGTCCGCGCAGTTCTACGCGCCGACCGGCTTCGACGGCACCTGGAGCGGCGACACGGTCACCGCCCCGGGCATCGAGCCGCTCGGCCGCCGAGGCATCGGCACCGCCTGCATGGCGGTCGCCCTGGACGCGCTCTTCGCCGACGAGTCGGTACAGCGCCTCTCCGGACAGGTCGCGGTCATCAACCCCGCCGCCCTGGCCGTGTGCGACCGGATGGGCTTCACCAGGGAGGGCCTGGCCCGCTCCCACATGGTGACGCCCGCGGGCGAGCGGGTCGACGCGGTGATGATGGGTCTGCTCCGCGCGGAATGGGCCGGCGCGGCCGCCGTGGAACAGCAGCTCCTGGCGGAGTCATGAGCGCCGCCGTCTCCACCGGCGCGGCGGGCGGCATCGTCACCGGCATGCTGCACGAGATCTGGACGCTGGGCCACTTCGAGGCGGTATCCCGCTTCATCCACCCGCAATACACGATGCTGGACGAGCGGGCCGAGGTCAGGCTACGCGGCCGGGAGGCGTTCACCGAGACGGTCGCCGCGTTCCGTGGCCTGTTCGACGAGCCCCGGATGAACGTCAGCCACCTGATCTCCGGCCAGGACATGGTGGCGTACCGGTGGGAGTTGACCGGCCGCATCTCCGACGCCAAGCTCCTGACCCCCGCGCTCCAGGCGATCGAGCGGCACGTCCCGGACATACGGCTGATCAGCCATCGGGGACTGAGCATCGCCCACCTCAAGGACGGAATGATCCTCGAGGAGTGGTCCGAGGCCGACAACACCGCCATGAGCCAGCAGTTGGGGTGGTGGAAATGACCGCGACGGGCGTCGTGTCGCTGGGTCTGTACCTGCCCGGCACCCCCGTGGGCAACGAGAGCATCGCGGCGGCCAGCGGGGCGGATCCGGCATGGATGGAGGACCGGATCGGCATCCGGGCGCGGCACCACGCGCCCCGGCCGCAGACGGCGACGGACCTCGCCGTCGGAGCCGCCGAGAACGCGCTGGCGGACGAAGCGGTCACCCCCGACCTCATCGTCGTGGCCACGGTGACCGCCGAGCGCCCCGTACCCTCCACCGCCTGCTTCGTCCAGGACCGCCTCGGACTGGCGGGCGTACCGGCCTTCGACGTGAACGCGGCCTGCTCGGGTTTCGTCTACGCCCTCTCCTGTGCCTACGGGATGACGCTCACGGGCCACGTCCGTACCCCGCTGGTGATCGGCGCGGACACCTTCACCCATGTCGTCGACCCCACCGACCGGCGTACCGCACCCCTGTTCGGCGACGGCGCCGGGGCGGTCCAACTCGGACCCGTCCCGGACGGATACGGAATCCTCGCGGTCGAACTGTGGGCGGAGGGCTCCCAGGCCATGTACGCGACCGTCCCCCGCGAGGGCTGGTTCGCCATGGACGGGCGGAGCGTCTCCGGCGTCGTCATAGACATGGGCCCCAAGATCCTGCAGGGCGCGCTGGACCGGGCCGGGGTACGGCTCGACCAACTGGACCGCGTCATCGTGCACCAGGCCAACCCGCGCCTGGTGCGGCGGCTCGCGGACCACGTCGGGCTGGACGAGAGCAAGGCACCGGCCTACGGGTCGGTCACCGGCAACACGGCGTCCGCGTCGATCCCCGTCGCGCTCGCCATGGCCGACCGTGAACGGCCCTTCCGCCGGGGGGATCTCGTGGCGCTGGTGGCTGTAGGCGCCGGCATGACAGCGGGCGCCGCAGTGCTGCGCTGGTACTCAGAGGAGCGAAAGTGAACGTCCTAGTCGCAGGTGGCGGGACCAGTACGCCGCCCGCGGGCTGCGAGCAGGTGGCCGACATCGAGGTGCGCGGCGAGCGCGTGCGGTTCGGCCTGGCGAAGCGGCCCGACACGGCCTTCGACCGGGCCGCCGACCACAATCGCGCGTACGTGCTCATCCGCGTGCGCGCGTTCTCGCTCGGCGAGGGCCTTCCCGGGTCGCCGGAGGCCGGCCCCGCCGCGTCACGGTGGGTGGAGTTCGGGTCCGACTTCGTCGCCGACGTCCTCGCCGTGGGGTCCGCCGTCACCACCCTGGCGCCGGGGGACCGGGTCGTACCCGTGCTGCAGTGGCCACCCGTACGGCCCGACCCCGTGTCGGCCCTGGAGAATCCCGGCCGGGCGTCACGACAGGTGCAGCGCGTCCACCACGCCCGGCTGCTGCGCCTGCCGTCCGGCCTCGGTGACGCCGAGGCGGCGTGCCTGCCGACCGCGGGCGCCACCGCGTACGCCATGGTGCGGCGTGCCGCCGTCGCGCCGGGCGACTCGGTGCTGGTCACGGCGGCCGGTTCGGCGACGTCCCTGGCCGCTGTCCAGGCGGCCCGGCTCGCCGGCGCCCAGGTGTACGCCCTGTCGCGGAGCGGCGCGGCGGCCACCGTGCTGGAGAAGCTGGGCGTCACCCGGTCCTTCTCCTCCGCCGAGCCGGAAGACCTGGCGGAGTGCGTGGAGCTGGCACGGCGCCTGCGGGGCTTCGACGTGATCATCGACCCGCTGTGGCGCAGCCACTTCCGGACCGCCGTGAAGTTCCTGGGGTTCTCCGGCCGGTATGTCGCGGGACACGACCCCTCGGGAGAGGACGCGGCCGCGGACTGGGCCGCGGCCACGGGAAGCCTCGTGGCGAAGAACGCGTGGTTCGCCGGGCAGCGCCTGGGCACCCGCGACGATCTCCAGGCGGCCGTCGACGACTTGACGGCCGGCCGGCAGGAGATGCCCGTCGACGCACAGTTCCGGGGAGCCGACGTCGGCCCCTTCGTTCTCAGCAGCCTCGATCCGCACCGGACCGGCGGGGTCATCTATGCCTTCACGGAGGAGTGAGAAAGACATGGCGGACATTTCCAAGGACCTCTTCGGCCCGTTCGCGGGGATCGGCGCACTCGATCTGCCGAACACGAAGCTCGTCGACCCCTTCGACGGAATTCTGGGCATGTTCTACACGAAGATCGTCAACCAGGCTGAACAGGACAACGCGTGGTTCGCCGAACAGGCGGTGCCCGCCGGTCCGGGCAGGGTGCTCGACCTGTGCTGCGGCGGTGGCCGGTCGGCGGTCGAACTCGCCCGCGCGGGACACGAGGTCACCGCCGTGGACATCTCGCCCATACAGCTGGCCGCGGCCCAGAAGCGGGCCGCGGAGTTCGGCGTCACCGACCGGATGACCTTCGTACACGCGGATGTGACCACCCTCGACCTCGACCGCGTCTTCGACGCCGTGGTGATCGGCGGGCTGAGCGTGACGCTGTTCGACGGCGAAGCGCGCACGGCTCTGCTGCGCGCGGTGACCCGTCATCTCGCCCCGGGCGGGCGGCTGTTGTTCGACCACGCCCCGGCCCAGCCGGACGAGCAGGAGTCCGAGAAGGTGTTCACGGTGCCGATCCGGCTGCGTGAGCGCTCCGGCTTCGTGCTGGTCGGGATGTTGCGCCGGCCCGCCGACCGGACCCAGTTCACCAACATGAGCGCCGAGTTGACCGACGGCGAAGGACGTACCACGCGCCATCTGACCGGATTCAGGTTCTGGATCGACAGCACCGAGAGCGTCACGGCGGAACTGGGCCGGCACGGTCTGACCGTGGCCGCGGCCCACCGGGACCCGGAAGCCCGCGACACCACGTCGCCCGCCACCATGCGGGAATTCATCGTCGCCGAGACACTCCGGTGACAGCCGACCCCGCCCTCGCCGCACGGTTGCGGGAATGCGCCGTGCGCGACCAGGAGCTGGCCAAGGTCCCGGGCAAGACGGCACAGGACGTCGACCGCTGGATGCGGGTCGCGGCCGACAACGAGCGCTTCCTGTGGGACGTCCTGCAAGCCCATGGCTGGCCGGGCCACACCCTCGTCGGCGAGCAGGGATCCGCCGACGCGATGGTCATCGTCCAGCACGCCACGCGCGACCGGAAGCTCCAGCGCTTCGCCCTCGGCTGTCTCGTCGAAGCCGTCGACGCCGGTGACGCGGACCCCGCGCACGTCGCTTACCTGACCGACCGCATCCACCTGCACGCCAAAGTGCCCCTGCGCTACGGCACCCAGTACACCCGTAACGAGCGGGGGCAGTACCGGCGGCTGCCGGTGGAGGACCCGGAAACGCTCGACGGCCGCCGCCAGCGCGCGGGACTGGAGCCGCTGGACGTCTTCGAGCGGCGGCTCCTCGAGGTCGCCGGCGGGGAAGACGTCTTGGAGGAGCGCCCGTGAAGCCCTTGCGGATCATGGCCACCCCGAGCCCGGCCGTCGGCCACTTTTTCCCCATGGTGCCGATGCTGTGGGCCCTGCGCAGTGCCGGGCACGACGTACGGGTCGTGGTGCCGGCGTTCTTCGTGAACACGGTGCTGCAGGCCGGGCTGGCCGCCGTCGCCACCGCTCCGGTGTCGGAGGAACAGGCCCTCGACGCGCGCGACGACATCGACGACGACCACACGACAGGCACGTACCGGCGACTCGCGCGCATCGCGAACGCCATGGCGGGGGACGTCGAAAGGATCGTCGACGGGTGGCGGCCGCACCTGGTGATCTCCGACCCGATGGACTTCACCGGGCGGCGCGCCGCAGCCGAACACGGGCTGGCCCACGTAGAGCACTGGATCGGCCGCTTCCTGCGGACGGAACCCCGGACGAGCGCCGCACGGCATGTCTTCGGCGCGTGGCACGAGGCGTGGCCGGGGATGGGATCGGTGCCGGACGTGGTGATCGACCCGTGTCCGCCGGGGTTCCAGAGCGCCGGGGCGCCGTCCGGGATACGTACGCGCTACGTCCCGTACAACGGGCCCTCGGTGGTGCCGGCCTGGCTGACGGACAGGGACCGGCCCCGGCGGGTGCTGATCACGCTGGGCACCATCGTGTCGCAGGGGCCCGAGGCCCACCAGTTGCTGGAGCGGACGCTCGACGCGACGGCACGGCCGGACGTCGAGGTGGTGGTGGCGGCCCGCCCGGGGACCGTGCCGCGGGAGCTCGCCCAGCGGGCGAAAGCGGTGCGGTGGCTGCCCATCGGACTGGCCGCGCAGCACTGCGACCTGATCGTCCACCACGGCGGATCGGGCACCACGATGGCCGCGCTGGCGAACGGAGTCCCGCAGGTGGTCTGCCCCTCGGTCCTGGACCAGACGGACAACGCACGGCGGCTAGAAGAGCTGGGGGCGGGGCGACTGGTCCCCGTGCCCGCGGCCCTGGCGGGTGACGGAGAGCTTGTCCGGGCCGTCGAGGACGTTCTCGGCGACCCCCAGTACGCGAAGTCGGCGGGTGTCCTGCGGGACGAGAACGACGCGGCGCCGGCCCCCGCCCGCGCCGCCGAACAGCTGCTGCGCACCATGGGTGAAAGGTGAAAGCAATGCCGACGCTGGCACAGCGACAGACCGAGGGGTTCGAGAAGAACGGCTTCCTCTTTCCCGTGGAAGCCCTCACGGAGAGTGAGGCCGCCGAGCTGCGGGACACCGTGCTCCAACACCTGGCCGATTGCCGGCGCCTGGGCGGCGCGCGGGCCGCACTCGCCTTCGGGCCGAAGGTCCATCTGCTTGCGCGGTGGGCGCACCGCCTGGTGCGGCACCCGGCGCTGCTGGAGATCGCCCAGAGCATGCTCGGCCCCGACATCCTGGTGTGGGGAACCCAGATCTTCGTCAAGGAACCCGGCGGCACGACCGACCTCGCCTGGCACCAGGACGCGCTCACCTACGACCTGGACTCCGACGGCCGGCTGGCGGCCTTCCGGGTCTGGCTCGCCCTGACACCCACGTCGGTGGAGAACGGCACCCTGCGCTTCGCCGCGGGAACGCACCGCGACGGCATACGCACGCACCGCAGGACGTCCGGACTCAAGGGCATGATGCGCGGCGACGAAGCCACCTTCGACGAGTCGGAGTTCGAACGGCACGACGTGGTGCTGAGGCCGGGACAGTGCTCGCTGCACAACATGCTGGTGGTGCACGGATCCGGCCTGAACAGGACCGAGGAGACCCGGGTGGCCTTCGCCATCGACTACCTGGCGCCCTCGGTGCGCCCCAGCCGCGGCCAGGACTCGGCGCTGCTGGTCCACGGGGAGGACACCCAGGGGAACTTCGTCCTCGAACAGGCCCCGCAGGACGACCTGGGCGACGAGGCCCTGGCCCTGTGCAGCGACGCCGTCCGGGCGCGCATGGTCCGTCTCCAGGCGGCGGAGGAGGAGCGCAAGAAGTCGGGGGCCCTGACCCATGGCTGACCCGGCCGACCGGCCGCGCGAGGGGCGGGTGGGCGTCTACTACCCGCTCCAGCCGCGCGACCCCCGGCAGCTGGCACCCTTCGCCCGGCTCGCCGCCCAGCACGCGGATCGGCTCTGGGTGGGCCAGTCCCTCACCCTGGACACCCACCAGACGCTCGCCTACCTGCTCGGACAGGGCATCAGCCCGGCCCTCGGCGTGGGCCTGTCCCTCATGCCGCTGGCCCACCCCTACCAGGCGGCGGTCGCGGCGCGGTCGCTGGCGGCGCTGTCGGGCAAACCGCTCACCGCGGTCTTCGGCACCGGTACGCCGGCGTTCCAGCGGGCGATGAACGGCGTGCCCTATGACAGCCCGTTGAAGGCCGCGCGGGAGTACCTCACCACGGTCTCCCGGCTGCTCAAGGGCGCGCCCGGGGAGGAGCGGGAAGCGGACGCGACCGTCGCCACCCGGCTCGACCCCTCGCTGGCCGACGTCCCCGCGGTGGAGACGGGTCTTGGCGTGCTCCGGTCCGGGATGGCCCGGCTGGCGGCGGAGCACGCGGACGTGGCGCTCACCTGGATGACCCCGCTGTCGCACGTACGGGACACCCTGCTGCCGGTGCTCGGCGGAGGGGGACCGGGCCCCCGTGTGGTCAGCGTCGTCCACGTCGTCGTACGGCGGCCCGGCCGGGACCTGGCGCGTGCCGTCCGGCTGGCCACCGGCAACCATCTGAGCAGCCCTCATTACCAGCGGGCACTGGCCGCGGCGGGGCTGTCGCTGACCGGAAACGATCAGGACAACGCCCGGAAGCTCGTCGATCACGGTGTGGTACTTGTGGGTACTGCTGACGAAATCGCTTCAAATGTCGGCAAGTACTGGGCTGTTGGCATCGACGAGGTGGTGCTCAACCCCTGTGTGCTCGTGGCAGAGGGCCCTGCGGAAGCTCTGCGGGACCTGCTGGAGATCACCGCGGCGTGCCGGGGGGCGGCGGAGCCTCAGATGGAGGAAACACCATGAGCGACGCGAAGTTGATCACTGGGGGAGGGGCGAGCATCGGCGCGGCCGCATGGGCGCCGTGGAAGGCACTGGGCAGGGGCGAGGGTGGAACGGCGATTCCCAGCCAAGACGGCAGCGCCGTCGGCGTGGGCGTGATCCTCTTCCTGTCCGCCGTGGAACTCGTCCTGGTCGACCTGATGCTGTCCGCCCCGTGGGCCCGCGTGGTGGCGCTGGCCGCCGGGCTCGCCGCCGCCTACCTGATGACGGGCTTCGCCGTCGCGCTGAGGGCCTACCCGCACCGGGTGGGGGGCGGGGTGCTCACGGTTTCCTACGGGGCATCCTTCCACGCGCGCGTGCCGCTGAGCCTGATCGAGGAGGTGGCCGTGCGGCGCATCGTCTCCGATCAGCAGCGGACGGCCGCGATCAACGAGGGCGTGTTATCGGTCCCGGTCATGTCCACCACCAACCTGGTGCTGAAACTGCACGAGCCCGCCCGGCTCGAAGCGGGCAAGACCGTCGGAGAGGTGCGGGAGATCCGCATCCACGCGACCGACCCCGCCGCCGCCGTGACCTCGGTCCGCAACGCACTGGAGGGCAACGAGCAAGCACAGGAGCAGGAGACCGCCCGGCCGCCGGCCAAGGCTCCCGGCCAGGTGCCGACGTGGCTGCGCCGCCTGCGGTGGGCCGGACTCCTCGTGCTGCTGATCGAGATCGTGCTGGTGACGACCGGGCTGCTGGACTGGCGCATCGCCGCCGGCATCCTCGTGGTCACCGAAGGCACCCTGTCCGTGCTGGGCCTGGTCTTCGGCGTTGCGTTCATCAGCCAGTACCGCAAGCTTCGGCGGACCGGCCTCGGGCGGCGGGCCGCCCTCGGCGAGGCGTTCTACTCCCTGATGCCGCCGCCGATCGCGGAGATGGTGCGCCACGAGGTCTCCGTATGGGGAATCCTCGCCCGGGCCGTCACCTTCCGCACCCAGGCCGGGCCCGGCGACACCCCCCTGGGCCGGGTCGGCTTCGCCTGGCAGTCCGGTGCCCTGGCGCTCCTGCTCGCGGCGGGCGGGGTATCGCTGCTCACCCTGGCTGGGGTGAGCGCGCTCACCATCGCCGGGACCGTCGCCCTGCTGTACGCGGCCGCCGCGGCTGCCGCCTTCGCCGTGGCGGGCAGGGTGCGACCGCACACCCTGGGCCGGGACGACGTCGTCCTGCGGTGGGGCCTGCACCACAGCGCGCGGGTCCCCCTCACGGCCGTCAGCCGGGCCCGGGCGGCGGAGCAGTCCGACCACCGGCCGGCCGAGGACGGATTCCGCGTACCGGGCCGGGCGTCGGGCGCCCTCGAACTCCATCTCGGTGAACCGGTAGAGGTGCCCGCCCGCATGGGCGTCCTGCGGCCGGTCACCACCATCGTGGTGCCCCTCGCGGACCCCGCGGCCGCCCACGCCCTCATCGAGGCCCATCAGGTTGAGGAGGCACAGTGAAGGCCCTTGTCCTCGCAGGCGGATCCGGCACCCGCATGCGTCCCATCACGCAGATGTCCGCCAAACAACTCGTCCCCGTGGCCGGCAAACCGGTGCTGTTCTACGGGCTGGAAGCCATCGCCGCGACCGGCATCACCGACGTCGGTGTGATCGTGGGGGACACGGCTGACGCCATCACGGCCGCCATCGGCGACGGATCTCTCTTCGGTCTGCACTTCACGTACATCCACCAGGACCGTCCGCTGGGGCTGGCCCATGCGGTTGCCGTGGCCAGGGACTTCCTCGCCGACGACGACTTCGTGATGTATCTGGGCGACAATTTCCTGCTCGGCGGCATCACCGAGGTCGTCGACGACTTCCGTACGTGCGGAAACCGCGATGCGCAGATCCTGCTGAGCCGGGTGGCCGATCCGACCGCCTTCGGCGTGGCCGAACTGGACGTGCTCACGGAAGCAGTCGCCCGATGAGCCGGCTGGTGACCGGGGCGGGCGGGATGCTGGGCCGGCACCTCGTCCAACACTGCGGGGACGAGCACGTGGTCGCACTCGACCGCCGGGACCTGGACATCTTGGACGCGGACGCGGTGGACGGGGCGATCGCGCACCACCGGCCCCGGGTGGTCATCAACTGCGCAGCCTGGACGGCCGCCGACGCCGCGGAGAAGGACCCCGACCCGGCGTGGCGCGTCAATGCGACGGGCACGCGCAACCTCGCTCGGGCGTGCCGCCGGAACGGGGCGATCCTTCTGCAGCTGTCCAGCGACTACGTCTTCTCCGGCCTCTCCCGCACCCCGTACCCCGAGGACGCTCCGACGGATCCGATCAACACGTACGGGCGCACCAAGGCCGCCGCGGAGAGCGCGGTGCTGGACACGCTCCCCGGCACTGGGTACGTGGTGCGCACGGCCTGGCTGTACGGCGTCGGCGGCCGCAACTTCGTGGACACGATGATCGGCCTGGAGCGCACGCGCGAGAGCGTGCGGGTCGTCAACAATCAGACGGGCCAGCCCACCTGGGCCGACGACCTGGCCGGACTCCTCACCCGCCTCGCCGGCGCCGCCGAGGCCGGCACTGCCCCGCCGGGCGTCTACCACGGCACCAGCAGCGGGGAGGTCTCGTGGCACGGTCTCGCCCAGGAGGTCTTCCGGCTCCTGGGCGCGGACCCCTCGCGGGTGCTGCCCGTCACCAGCGGCGAATTCGGGCTCCCGGCCGCACGCCCCGGCTACAGCGCGCTGGGCCACGGCCGCTGGGACCAGGCGGGGATCCCTCCGCTGCGGCACTGGCGCAGCGCCCTGCACGCCGCTTTCCCCCTCCTTCAGGAGGCCCATGCGCAGAAAGGAAGAACGCGTGAATCCATCAGGAATTGAGGGCCTTTGGATCGAGAGGTCTTCCGTCCACCCGGACGACCGGGGCAGCCTCCACGAATGGTTCCGCGCCTCGCGTTTCCGGGAGTTGACCGGACAGGCCCCTTCCGTCGCCCAGGCGAATTGCACGGTCTCCAGGCGCGGCAGTGTCCGGGGCATCCATTTCGCCGCCCCGGGTCAGGCCAAGAGCGTCGCGTGTGTGCACGGGGCCGTGCTCGACGTGGCCGTCGACATCCGGACCGGCTCTCCCACGTACGGGCAGTGGCACGCGGTGCGGCTGGACAGCGAGAGCCCGGCGACCGTCCATCTGTCCGAGGACCTCGGCCACGCGTTCATGGCGCTCAGCGACAACGCCGTCGTCGTCTACCTGTCCTCTACCGAGTACGACCCGGGGCGGGCGCGCGCCATCAATCCGCTCGATCCGTGGCTGGGCATCGACTGGCCCCTGACGCCTGTCCTGTCCGATCAGGACCGCTTCGCCCCCACCCTCGCCGAGGCACGGGCGCAGGGGCTGCTGCCGACCGGGACACCGGGTGCCGGGACACTCACGAGCGGGTCGTTCACCACCGGGTCACTCACCACCGGGATACGGAGGCCGGCATGACCGACATGACAGACGCCCTCATCGAAGCGGCGGACCGCGGCCGGGCCGACGTGGCCGCGACGGTGGAAGCGGCCGGCCTGCCCACCGTGGCCGCGACCTTGATCAACGAGGTGCTGTTCCGCGCGCACCTCGACGAGCTCGCCGCGGCCGAGGGCGCCGGGGAGGGTTCCCTCGTCATCACGCTGACGCACGGTGGCCAGGAGACGTCCGTACTCGTCTCCGTGGGCCCCAAGGGCGTGGAGATCGGCAGGGCCGCCCGCCCTGCCGACCTTCCCCCGACGGTGATCGTCCAGGACGTGTGCGAGACGGCGCTCGCCCTGTACGGGCCGCGTAAGCGCGTGTCCTCGGCCGGCCGGGAAATCCGCTGGCCGAGTCCGCGCACGATGGTTCCCCGACTGGTGAACGGCCCGGCCGTCCCCCGTCTTTTCCATGCGGTGGTGCAGCGCGTCGTGCAGGTGCTCGACCGCGACCAGCCGGCCCGTCTGACGGAACTCGCGGTCCGGCACGGTACGGACAAATGGAGTTTCCTGCACCAGTACACGCAGCACTACCAGCGCCACTTCGGTCCCCTGCGTGACCGTCGCCTGAAAATATGCGAGATCGGCGTCGGCGGATACGGCGACACCGACGCGGGCGGCGGCTCGCTGAGCATGTGGAAGGAATTCTTTCCGCGCGGACTCGTGTACGGCGTGGACATCGCCGACAAGCGGGCACTCGACCGGCCCCGCATCACCACGATCCAGGCGGACCAGTCCGACCCCGAAGCGCTCCGCTCGATGGCCGAAAAATACGGCCCCTTCGACATCGTCATCGATGACGGCAGTCATATGAGTCCGCATGTCATCACCTCTTTC
The DNA here is from genome assembly GCF_040704065.1 of Streptomyces sp. NPDC047869. NCBI lineage: Bacteria > Bacillati > Actinomycetota > Actinomycetes > Kitasatosporales > Streptomycetaceae > Streptomyces > Streptomyces sp. NPDC047869. The sequence continues at coordinate 63,928 of NZ_JBEYRK010000023.1, read as the reverse complement.
AAGACGCTCTTCCCCTGTCTCGCCGAGGACGGCATCTATGTCGTCGAGGATCTTCACGGATCGTACTGGCCGCAACTCTTCGAGGGGTCGGAAGACGATCTGAACGCTCCCGAGTTCACCGTGGGATTCCTCAAGGAAATGGTGGACGGGCTCAATCACGAAGAATTTCTCAGGAGCGAGACGCGGGTTCCCAAGCCGACCGACCGGTCGATCAAGGGAATTCACTTCTACCACAATCTCGCTTTTATCGACAAAGGTCGGAACGAGGAGGGAGGCCCGATCGCCTCTGTGCTGCGCGAGGCTCCGGAACTTCTCGGAGTCGAAGGCCTCCGGTGAATTGAAAGGAATGAGGCACGTGACGGCAGCACAGGTTTCCGCGCTGTTCTCCCGGGAATGGGAGAGTGATCCCAGGCCCACCTACCGGCAACTGCACGCCGACGGCTCCATCCACCGGATCACGCTGCCGAGCGGATCGCAGGCATGGCTCGTGACGCGGTACGAGGACGCCGTGGCGGCACTGGCGAACCCTTCGCTGATCAAGGACCCGCTCCGGTTCGGCAAGCGCTCCCGCGGCATCCTCTCCCGACTGCCCGACCGGCTTCGTACGGTGTTGTTCCGCAACATCCTGGAGATGGACCCGCCCGAGCACACCCGGGTACGAAGGCTGGTGGCGCGTCCCTTCAGCGCCGCCCGCATCGGCCGCAGGCTGGCGGACGTGGAGAGCCGTGCGGTCGCGATGGTGGACGCGCTGCCCTCGCGCGAGCCCGTGGACATCGTGAGCGCGTTCTGCTCCCCGTACCCCTTGCGCATCGTCTGCGACCTGCTCGGTGTGCCGGACAGCGAGGAGAGTCGACTGCGGGTGCAGCGCTGGGCCCGGGTGCTCAACGCCGGCCACGCCGCCGACGTCGACGCGTACGTCCAGTGCGCCCAGGAGGCTATGGATCACCTGGAGGACCTGGTCGCCCTCAAACGACGCGAGCCCGGCGACGACCTGGCCGGCGCCATGGTCGCGTCCCAGGACGAGGAGGACGGCCTGAGCCTGGAAGAGATCATCGGCACGCTCTTCATGCTGATCCTCGCGGGGCACGAGTCGACCGCCCACCTGCTGAGCATGTCGCTGCTCGAACTGGCCCGGAACCCGGAGCTGCGCCGGGACCTGGCCGACCACCCCGAGCTGCTCCCCAACGCCGCGGAGGAGCTGCTGCGTTACACCTCCCCGGTCAAGCTCGCACCCTGGCGGTACGCCGCCCACGACCTGGAGCTCGCCGGTACGGACATCCGCGAGGGCGAGGGCGTGATGGTGGGGGTGGCGGCGGCGAACATGGACCCGGACACCTTCCCCGACCCGGGGCGCCTGGACGTCCTCAGGGCGGAAGCGGCCCGGCACCTCTCCTTCGGGCGGGGGATCCACTTCTGCCTGGGCGCGCAGCTGGCGAAGATGGAGACGGTCGCGGCGCTGCGCGCCGTACTGGCCCGCTTCCCGGACTTCTCGCCCGCCGTACCGGCGGACTCCATCGAATGGCAGCGCGGCGCGATGATCAGAGGGCCACTGGCCCTTCCCTTGATCTTCGAGGGCCGGTGACGACGGGCTCCGGTACCTGACCCGCTGTCGGCCCGCTCCCGCGACCTGCCCCAAGCCCCTTCCCCAAGCTTCCCCCGGCTCCGCCATGCCGGCTGCCCACAGAGGCCGGCTTCGCCATGCCCCCATCCGAGTGAGAAACGCGAGCGCATGTCCGAGAACAGAGAACCCATAGCGATCATCGGCATGGGATGCCGGTTCGCCGGCGGGGCGAACTCGCCCGAAGAATTCTGGAAATTGCTCATCGAGGGCCGCGACGGCGTCTCGGAGATACCGGGGGACCGCTGGGCAAGGTACCTGGAAGCGGACGCCAGGAACGCGGCCGCGCTGCGCGACACCACCCGCATGGGCGCCTTCGTCGACGACATCGCCGGATTCGACGCCGGCTTCTTCGGCATCCTGCCGCGCGAGGCGGAGCAGATGGACCCGCAGCACCGGATGATGCTGGAGGTCGCCTGGGAGGCACTGGAGCACGCGGGCATCCCGCCCCACCGGCTGGCAGGCGGGGACGCGGCCGTGTACGTCGGCATCGGCACCGAGGACTACGGACGCCGTCTCATGGAGGACCTGCCGGAGGTCGAGGCATGGACCGGCATCGGCTCGGTGCACTGCGGGGCGGCGAACCGGATTTCGTACCACCTGGACCTGCGCGGCCCCAGTATGGCCGTGGACACGGCCTGCTCCGCGTCGCTGGTGGCCGTGCACCTGGGATGCCAGGCACTGGCGTCGGGCGAGACCTCGCTGGCCATCGCGGGCGGCGTGAACGCGATGCTGCACCCCGCCGTCACCAAGATCATGGATGACGCCGGTGCCTGCTCCCCGGACGGGCGCTCGAAGTCCTTCGACGCGACGGCCGACGGATACGGACGCGGCGAGGGCGCCGGGGTGCTGATCCTCAAGAGGCTGGCGGACGCGGAACGCGACGGCGACCGCGTGCTGGCTGTCGTCCGGGGCTCGGGGATCATGCAGGACGGCCGCACCAACGGCATCATGCAGCCCAGCGCCGAGGCCCAGGCGGACCTGCTGCGCCGCACCTACCGGGACGCCGGCGCCGACCCGGCCTCCGTCGGATACGTGGAGGCCCACGGGACCGGCACCAGCGTCGGTGACCCCATCGAGGCGGCGGCGCTGTCCGAGGTGTTCGGCGCGGCCAGGCCGGCCGACCGTCCGCTGCTGATCGGTTCCGTCAAGACGAACATCGGCCACCTCGAGGCGGGCGCCGGCGCCGCCGGGATCATCAAGGCCGTACTGACGCTCCAGCACGGCGAGATCCCGCCCAGCCTGAACTGCGCGGTGCCCAATCCGGCCATCCCCTGGGACACCAACGGCCTCAAGGTCGCCACCGAGCCCACCCCGTGGAAGCCCACCGCGGACGGCCCGCGGCGCGCCGGCGTGTCGGGCTACGGCTTCGGCGGCACGATCGGGCACGTCATCCTGGAAGCGCCCGACACCGCGACGGCCCACGCCCCGGCATCGGCGGCCGCCCCCGCCGAGTTCGTCGGCACATCCTCCAACGGCCCCTGGCTCTTTACCCTTTCCGCCGCCAGCCCGGCCGGCCTGGAGGCGAACGCCGGCCGTCTCGCGGACTGGCTGGAAGGGGCCGGGGAACAGGTTTCCCTTGAGTCGGTGGGACACACCCTGGCCGAGCGCCGCTCGCCGCTGTCCCACCGGGCCGCGGTGGTCGCCGCGGACCGGAGCGAACTCGTCGCCTCGCTGCGCGGCCTCGCCGCGGGGGAGGAGCGGGCGGACGTGACCACCGGCACCGCGGCCGCCGAACCCGTCCGGGCCGTCTGGGTCTTCGCCGGCCAGGGCGCGCAGTGGATCGGCATGGGCAGGGAACTGCTCGCCACCGAGCCCGCCTTCGCCGAGGTGATCGACGAACTCGGCCCCGTGTACCAGGAGGAGCTCGGCTTCACGGCCCGGTCGATCCTCGAAGGCGACACCCTGGACGGCCCCCAGGTGGTCCAGCCGGCGACGTACGCCGTCCAGATCGCGCTCGCGGCCACCTGGCGTGCGTACGGGATCGAGCCGGCGGCCGTCATCGGCCACTCGATCGGCGAGTTGGCCGCGGCCGTCACCGCGGGCGGACTCTCCCTGCTCGACGCCGCCAGGCTGGCGTGCCGCCGGGCGCTGCTGCTGCGCCCGGCAGCAGGCACCGGAACGATGGCGCTGGTCGGCCTGCCGTTCACGGAAGCCCACGAGCGGCTCGCGGGAGAGGAGCGGGTGGCCGCCGCCATCGCGTCCTCGCCGATGTCCACCGTGATCGCGGGCGAAGCCGGGGCCGTCGCACGGATCTGCGAGCGCTGGGAGGCCGAGGGCCTGGTCGTACGCAAGGTACAGGCCGACATCGCCTTCCACACCGCGGAGATGGACGCGTATGCGGCCGAACTGCCCGCGGTGCTGGCGGACCTGGACGGCGGCAAGCCTTCGCTCGGCTTCTACTCGACGTCGCTGGAGGACCCGCGTGCCGAAGCGGATCTGGGAGCCGGGTACTGGCCGGGCAACCTGCGCAACCCCGTGTACTTCGCGCAGGCCGTGACCGCCGCGGTCGAGGACGGCCACCGGCACTTCCTGGAGATCTCCAGCCATCCGATCATCTCGCACTCCATCAGCGAGACCCTCGGAGAGCTGGGAGTGGACGACGCGCGGGTGGTCAGCACCCTGCGGCGCGACACCTCCGAGCGGCGGACGCTGCTCGGCAACCTCGGCGCCCTGTACTGCGCGGGCGTTCCCGCCGTACTCGGGGCGCAGTTCGGCAGCGGGGCGGAGCCGGCCGACCTGCCCGCCACGGCCTGGCAGCACCAGACGTACTGGAAGGACTCCCGGCCCGGCGGCGGGCGCGGGGTCCTTCAGCACGACCCGCACACCCACACGCTCCTCGGCGATGTGACCCGGATCGCGGGCAGCACTCCGCTCTGGCTGTGGCAGACGTACCTGGATATGGAAAGCCGCCCCTACCCGGGCAACCACCCGGTCCACGACGTGGAGATCATCCCGGCGGCGGTGCTGATGAACACCTTCCTGGAGGCTCTCGGCCGGGCCGGAGTGGCCGGGCCGGGCCACAGGCGTCCAGCGCTGGTGGACGTGGCACTGCGTGTGCCCGTCTCGGTGTCGGTACCGCGCGACATCCAGATCTCGTACCAGGACTCGACGCTGCGGCTGGCCTCCCGGATCAGCGACGAGGACACGCAGGAGAGCGAGGAGTCCTGGCTGACGCACACCACGGCCGCCATCGACCCGTTGGGCGGGGTCCTGGAGGACCGCTTCGACGCCGATGCGGTACGGCAGTGCTGCGCGGAAGTCGTCAGCCCGGCCTACGTGCAGGAACGGGTGACCCGGATCGGTGTGGCCGGCATGGGCTTCCCCTGGGAGATCGAGGAGCTGCGCCGGGGCGGCCCCAACGAACTGTTCGCCGTGATCGACACGGGCGCCGAGGGGACCGCGACGTGGGCCTCTCTGCTCGACGGCGCGATGACGGTCACCTCCGTGCTCTTCCTCGGCGAGCCGGTCGTGCGGATGCCCTCGAACATCGCGCGCCTCGCCCTCCTCGGAGACCCGCCGCAGTGGGCCCAGGTGCACGTACGGGCCGCTGAACGGGCGGACGGCACCGACACCCTGGACGTCGTGGTGGCGGACCTGGAGGGGCAGGTCATCGCCAATGTCACCGGCATCAGGCTGACGGTGCTGACCGGCGACCCGACCGCCACCGCCTCGCCCCGCCGGCTGGTGCACGAGGTGCTGTGGCGACCGCTGGCACTGCCCGCTGCCCGCCCGCTGGACACCGTGGTGGCCGTGGGCGCCGACCCGCGGGGCCTCGCCGCCGCGTGCGCCGATGCCGGCCTCGATTTCCTCGCCGTGGGCTCCCCCGAAGAGCTGGCCGCGGTCGGCGAGCGGCTCACCGGCACCACCGCCGTCCTGGTGATCGCCCCGACCCGCTCCGACCAGCAGCAGGAGGTCGGACGGGCAGCACATTCCACTGCCTGGGCGGTGAGCCGTACCGTGCAGCAAATCCTCGCCCACGCGGTCGACCAACCGCGGGTGTGGGCGGTCACGACCGGAGTGCGCGAGAGCGCGGACCACGCTGCACTCGCCCAGTCGCCCGCCTGGGGCATCGGCCGGATCGCCGCGGCCGAACACCCCGACCTGTGGGGCGGGATCGTCGACCTGGACCCGGCGTCCCCGGAGGATTACGGGCCACTCCTGGAGGGGGTGCGGGCACGCCCCGAGGCCGATGTGCTCTCCGTCCGCGGCGGTGCGTACGAGGAGTCGCGGCTGGTGCCCGTCGCCGGCGCGCCCGAGCGCGGCTCCGTCGAATGCCGTCCCGAGGGCACCTACCTGATCACCGGAGGCCTTGGCGCGCTCGGCCTCGAAGTCGCACGCTGGCTCGCCGGCCGCGGCGCCCGCCGCCTGATCCTCGCGGGCCGCCGCCCCTTCCCGATCCGCTCGGAGTGGGATCAGCAGCACGACCCGGTGGTGCGCGGCCAGATCGAGACGCTGCGAGCGCTGGAAGGCCTGGGAGTCACCGTCGCCGTGGTGTCGCTCGACATCGCCGACGCCGAGCAGGCCCGCAAGGTCCTCAGCGCCGCGGAGCTGGGACTGCCGCCGATCCGCGGAGTGGTGCACGCCGCCGGTGTCGTGGACGCACGGACGGTCGCCGACATGGACGCCGAGTCGCTGAGCGCCGTCCTTCAGCCCAAGGTGGCCGGAGCGATGGTCCTCGACAAGCTGTTCCCGGCCGGCAGCGTCGACTTCATGGTGCTGTTCTCGTCCTGCGGCTACCTCTTCCGCTTCCCCGGCCAGGGTGCGTACGGATCGGCCAACGCGTTCCTGGACGCTCTGGCACGGCACCGCCGGGCGGCCGGGCACGACGACACGATCAGCTTCGGCTGGACCTCGTGGCGCGGCCTCGGTATGTCGGCCTCCTCGGAGTTCATCGCGGCCGAGCTGGCGGCCTTCGGCCATGCGGAGATCTCCTCCCTCGAGGCGCTGCGCTCCTGGGAGTACGCCGAGCGGTACGGCGCCGCGCACTACGCCGTGTTCCGGCTGGTCGCGACTGACGGCGGGCCGCGCCGGATCCCGCTCACCGCGGAGCTGGAGGTCGTCGCGGACGCGTCCGAGGACGCGGAGGCGCAGGGCCGGGACTGGACTCGTCTCTCGCCGCAGGAGCTCATCGATCTGCTGGTCGAGGAGGTGCGCGGAGAAGTGGCGAGGGAGATCAAGCTGACCTCCGAGGAGATCGGAGTGCAACGCCCGCTTCTTGAGACGGGCATGGACTCGGTGATGACGGTGGCGGTCCGCCGGCGGCTGGAGCGGCTGTTCCGGCTGACGCTGCCCGCGACCCTGCTGTGGAACCGGCCCACCGTGATGGCGATCGCCGAGTACCTGGCCGAGTGCCTGGCACCGCGGGAGGCGGTGGGCGACAGGGGCTGAGGAGGCGCTGCCGGCCGCATCGACCGCGGCTGTCCTCCATGCAACCCGATGGGTCGGACATTGCGCGAACGAGGAGTCCGCCCTGTGGATAACGGGGCGTCCGAGTTACCCACAGGGGTCGCGGAAATCCGGGGAGGCTGCGGGACGGTCGTGACCATGAACAAGCACCACGTAACCAGCGAACCGTCCGACGAGCAGCAGATCACCCTGCGCGGCCCCGCCGAGCTGGCCGACGCGCTCCCGTACGTCCTTGGCTTCCAGCCGACCGACTCCATCGTGCTCGTCGCACTCCACGGCGAACGCGGCCGCTTCGACGGCCGCAAGACTCGGCGTCCCGCGCTCGCCGCGGGAGTGGCCGCACGTGGCCGAGCAGCTCGCGGAATGCCTGATCGACGGCAGTGAGCGGCGCGGGGCCCGCCCCGACGGCATCGTCGTCTTCCTGTGCCAGGACCCCGAAACGGGCGGCAGCGGCCAGCGGCGCGCCGATCTGAGCCCTGAGCGCCTCTCTCGCAGCCCCGCTGCTGCTATTGCGGCAACCTCCCGTCTCCCGACCGTTTTCGAGCCGTACAGGGCGTCACAGGCGTTCAGCGTCATCATCCAGCCCCAGACTCAAGACGCACCCGTCAACGCGCTACTGAACTTGACCCGGTGATGTCGAGTGATTGCCTGAAAGGCGAGGCATGGGTCCGGTAGGTCTGTGCGGGTGAACCCCTCCATACCCTCCGACCAGACTCCCTCCGAGGACGTCGAGCCCACCTCCGTCGCGGAGACCGTGAAGAGCCCGTTCAAGAAGCACAGGAGGAACATCATTGGCGGCGGCACGGTCCTCGCCGTCGTCGCGGGCAGCGTATTTATGAGTCTGGCCAAAGGGCAGGACGACACCGAGGACACCGACGGCTCCGACTCGTCCCCCGACCCCGTAACCGAGGATCGGAAGCGCCAAACACCTTGCGAGCACCAGGTATCCGGGTACGAGAGGATGACCAAGTACGGGCCTCAGGCTGTTCGCCCCTACTCTCGGGGTGGCTCCACGGCCTGAAGCCGGCTGCGCTCCCGTCCGCCTCTCACCCCGGCGTGGGTCAACCCGTCGCTCTGTGCGTGCTTGGCCGCCCCCCCGCTGCCGGAGCGGACCAGTCGCTGTCCAGCGAACGGCCCGGGGCCGATCAGGCGTCGGGCCGGAGTGCCGTACTCGGCGGAGTCGGCGAGCCAGTCCCATGCCCGCTCGTACAGGACGATGTCCTCCTCGCCGGTCAGCCAGAGTTCCTCGCTGATCGTCTCGACGATGACGAGGCGCCGGTCGGTAGATCCAGAAGGCGTGCGGTGCGGTGCAGCGCAACTGGGCGCCGAACGGGATAATGCCGAGTTCGATGCGACGCTGCCCGACGAGGTTGTACAGGAGGTCAAGTTGCTCCGCCATGATGTCCGCCGAGCAGGGCCGGTGGTACAACGCGGCCTCGCAGACGAGGAAGCGGAAGGCCTTCTCCGGGTCGTACAGCGCTTGGCTGCCTGCGCATCCGCTTCTCGACGGCGTCCTCGGTGGTAGCCGGGATCTGACGGAAGTCGGGGTTGGTGTCGAAGACGACCCGCGCGTACTCCGGGGTCTGGAAGAGGCCGGGAATTCGCGAGACTTCGAGACCGCGGATCACCGACGTGGCCTCGCTCTGGCGTACGGCGATCTCCTGGCGACCCCGGTGTCCGCCGGCCAGCTGTCGTCGCCATGAGCGGTGGCGCTGCTTCATGTCGAGACCCGCTAGCAGCCCGTGCAGCTCGGGTTCCACCTCTGCACGGTCGAGGGCATGCGCCCACGCGGTCAGATCATCACGGCTGGGGGTCTGCTTGCCGTTCTGGAGGCGGCTCACCTTTGAGGTCTGCCATCCGAGCCGGGCGGCCAGCTCCTTGCCTTCCAGCCCGGCCTCGGCGCGCAGCTCACGCAGCCGGGCGTCGAGGGCTTCGCGGGCCGTCTGGAAGTCGGTCGTCACACGCTCGAAGTTGCCGCCCGTGTGGGTGCGCCCGTTCGGCCCGCCGCCCACCAGCGCGCCCCGCCGCCACGCCTGGGCCAGCACCGCCGCGTTCGTGGAACTGTGGCGCACCCGCCACGCCATCACCGCGGTGCCCGGACTGGGACCGCGCCCCGCCGACTCAGGCGGCGCCGTGGCCTGCGACGACCTGGACGCCCGCGTGCGCGCCCTGGCGCACGTTCTCCTTGACCTGGGCGGAGCTCACCTTGCCGCCACCGAACCCCGAGCCGTCGTTGGAGTGGAACTCGCTCCAGTCGAAGTGAGCGGAGGAACCGTCGCTGTTCTCCAGGCTGTTCAGCATGCTCTGCGTCTGCGGTCCGACGACACCGTCGGACGTCAACCGTAGGCGGACTGGAACCGCCTGAACGCGCTCTCGGTGGCCGGTCCGAAGGCGCCGTCCCAGGCGACACAGGTCTGCTGGGCGCCGGATGCCGCCCACCCGCACCTGCAGTTCCGTCACGTCGGCACCCCTCGTGCCCTGCTGGAGGGTGCGCGTCCAGCCGTACGCCGAAGCCGTGCCCGCCGTCCCCGCGCCCACGGCAAGCGCCATACCGGCCACTGCCGACCAGCCTGCCGCGCCGCGCAGGAGGGTGCGACGGCGAACGCCGTCGTCCGCGCTCCCCGCAGCGTTCAAGTCCGCCATGACACATCCCTTTCCGCGGTACCTCGGTCCTGGTGATCCCATCCGCTGCCTGCCGTCCGGCGAGGAGGTGCTTCTCAGCCGAACGCCTTGACCGCCTGGTAGTAGGTCCATGCCGTGCTGTCACAGGCGGTCTTCGTGCCGCCGGTGTAGTTGAGGCAGACGCGCTTGAGATCCTCGTGGAGGGCGCTGTCGAGGCGGGACTTGTTGGCGCTGAAGGTGCCCGCGGCCTTGTAGTTGCGGTAGCCGAAGTCATGGCGGGCGCAGGACATGGAGAAGGGGAATCCGAACGGGTTGTCCGGGGAGCTGGAGCAGTAGTCGGTGGACCAGTCGAACGCGTACGCGGACCAGGCGGCCTGGTTCGCGCGGGCGGCGGCCCAGGTGTTGTAGCTCGACGCGCTGGTCTGGGTCCAGTTCGCGAGGACCTGGGGCTTGTCCGCAGGTGCGGCGTCGGCGGCGGTCGCGGTGCCGACGACGGTGATGACGGCCAGGGCCGAGGCGGAAAGGCCGACGGAAAGTCTTCGGTGCATCGCAACACCTCCATGAGACCGCGAACCGCCCGTCGGTTCGCAGGTGCATGACAAGATGATTGAGGCACCAACAGGGCTTGCCAACCCCCCTGTGCTTACTGAGTGGTGAAATCCTGGCAGCGCTCAACGCCGCTCCTATCGCCAACCTCGCCGACCTCGCCGCCGTGGTCACCGCTCGGTGATCGCGTAAGGTCCGCACCCACCGCGAACCCCCGGTGACGGCCTCGCCGCCGCACACCCAGCAGCCCGGCGTCCAGCACACGCTGGGCCGGACCGCAGCAGGAGTCGCGTGAGCACGGGGCGGTCTGAATTTCTGGGCACTCTCGCGAGCCGAGCTGTCGGAGAGGGCTTGTACCCTGAACGCATTCGGCGATCGGACGATCACGGGTACGGGCATGCGGGAACGGGGCGCGCGTCCAAGGGCGGAAGCGCGGGGATTTGGATGAGTGACGCACATCCGATACGCAGCCGCAGACCGGGCCTCTCGGTCGGCGCGCGCATCATCGCCGTGGTCGTCCTCGCCGCGATCGGGGCCGTCGGCGCCTGGCTCCAGCACGACGCTCCCGGCCGGAGGGCGGAGCCGCGTACGGAGTTCACCGCGAACAACCCGCCCGCCGGTCTGCCCACCGCGCTCACCACCGGCCAGCACCTCCACTGGTCCCGCTGCACCTCACCGCCCGCCGCGCGCACGGGCTACGACTGCGCCACCATGAAGGCCCCCCTCGATTATCGGAAACCGGACGGCAGGACGATCGACGTCGCCCTGATCCGCCGCAAGGCCACCGGGCCGAACGCCCGGCGCATCGGCTCGCTCGTCCTCAACTTCGGCGGCCCCGGCGTGTCCGGCGTGAGCGGACTCCCCGAACGCCTCAACCAGTACGAGCCGCTCCTCGACCGCTACGACCTGGTCTCCTTCGACCCGCGCGGCGTCGGCGCGACCATCCCCGTGCGATGCGGGAAGACCGCGGACGACACCGGCTACGACGCGGCCGACGCCTGCGCCGAGCGCTCCGGGGCGCTCCTCCCGTACATCGGCACCTCGCACACCGCGCGCGACCTCGACCTGATGCGCTACCTCCTCGGCGACGAGCGGCTGCACTACTTCGGCGTCTCGTACGGAACGGCGCTCGGCGCGGTCTACGCCCACCTGTACCCTTCGCACGTCGGACGGCTCGTCCTCGAAGCGTCCGTCGATCCGACCGAGGACCTCGCCGAGGAGCAGGTGTCGCAGGTCAAGGCGGTCCAGGCGGCGTTCGACCGGTTCGCCGCGCACTGCGCGGCCCGTATCCGCCACTGCCCGACCGGCGACGGGCCCGAGGAGGCCGCGCGGCGCATGGCGCGCCTGGCCGACCGCCTGGGGAAGAAGCCCGCCCCGGCCGGAGCCGGAAGGAACCTCGACGCCGACGACCTCGCGTACGCCGTCAGCGACCATCTCGACCTCGGCACGGACGGCTGGACGCCGCTCGCCAAAGCCCTCACCGCGCTGATCGACCACAACGACGGCCGTCCGCTGAGCAAGGGCGCTGACGACATCGGCTCCGCCGACCGCGCGGCGACCCCGCGCGACGACAGCCGCGCCGCCCTGACCGCGATCACCTGCGCGGACTCCAGCCTGCGCCCCGGCTTCGAACGCCTCGACCGGGACGAGGCCCGCATCAAAGCTGCCTCACCTGTCTTCGGCGCAGCCTGGTCCACCGGCGTCTACCTCTGCTACGACTGGCCGTTCGACGGCGAGCGCGCCACGCTCCAGGTGAACGCCGATGGCGCGGCCCCCGTTTTGGTGGTCGGCGGTACCGGCGACCCGACCACCCCCTACCCCGGCGCCCGCCACATGGCCCGCGCCCTGGGCGACGGCGTCGGCGTCCTCCTGACGGCCCAGGAGGAGGGCCACGGCACATACCCGCAGAACCGCTGCGTCAAGGAGACGGTCGACCACTACCTCCGCACGGGCCGCACCCCGGCTCCGGGGACGGTGTGCCGGGGCAGCATGTCCTGAGGCCCGTACGGATCCGCCGGGCGGCTTCGAGCACCTCCTCGCGATCGCTTCAGAGCCGGATCCGTTCATGCTCACCAAGGGCAGACAGTTGGCAGAGACCGTTCTCACGGTGGCGACAGATCCTGCGGATGCTGCGGCGACAGCACCTGATCCTGCGAGAAGGCTGGCGTCGCTGTGCGGAGTGGACGCGGCCACCTGGTCCTGGCCGACGTCGACCTGTCGGGCTGCCCGTTCGCCCGCACCGTGCACCTGGACCAACTGCGCGTGGAAGGCGCCTTCACGTTCGACACAACCCCGTCCCCCGCGCGCTGGCGACGCTGGCTGCCCGTACGGTTCACAGAGCGCCGCGTCCTCGCCGAAGAACACCACTGGCGCGCCGGCCTGCCGAGCGCCGTACGGGGCTGGAACCCGGCACTCCTCGGCGCGGGACGAACCGGCCCGCTGCAGCCGGCGCCGGTGTACTGGGTCCTGCGCAAAGCCGTCGAGGACGGAAGGCGTGAACCCGGGGCTGGCGCGTTGCACCCTGGCTTTGCCGTCGGCGATGCCTCTGGTCAAGGTGGCGTGCCCCGGGCGTTACTCGGGTGAAGGTGAGTATGGGTACTCATGTGGGCAGTGATCGGCTTCCTGCATGTTGCGTGTATGCGATCGACATCCCTCTCGAAGCCTGTTCTGGTGGCCGCGCTCGGCTGCATGGTCCTCTCCGGCTGCGGCACTCAGAACGCCGCCGAACACACCCCCGCAGGCAGCGCGGTCTCGGCGACAACCCTGCTGGATGCTCCGCAAAGCGATCCGGAGACGCGGTTCCTTGAGCTGATCAACCGCGTCACGCTGCACTGCGTCCCGGACGCTCCCAACGACAAGGCTGATGATGTCGCGCCCAAGCCGGAGGACCTGCCCGGTTGGGAGGGAGCGCCTGCACCGAGATACGGGCCGGGCGAGACTCCGCCAGGTGTCGCGAACGCCGACGGCGACATACCTGTTCGACTTCCTTCGGGTGCTCCCGAGCCGCCGGAGTCGACCCCTTCTCCCGCCAAGCCCAAGTCGCTCATGGACGTGCCGCTGACCGATATCGAGAAGTGCAGCGGCAGCGAGCACGCAAAGCGCGTCAGCGAGGCGTTCAAGAACACGAAGACGACCAGCTACCAGACGATGCACAAGAAGCTGACGAGCCTGGGCTACCCGGCGTCGCGGATTCACCAGATGCCGAACCGTGCGGGCGCGCCAGTGGCAAGGCTCGACCTGCGCTTCATGAGCGACCACTTGGCTTTGGAGGTCACCGGCGCCAGAAGCGGGGTGACAGTCGAAGCGTTCGGGGCTTCGGAGATGGACAACGTGAAGGTGACCGACGTTAAACGGAAGCCGAAGCCGGACGAGCCCAGGTCCTGACCGGATCACACGGGACGTGCGCAAGAAAGGGGGAGGCCTTCGACGTCCTTCCTTAAGGGTGAACGACCGTGGCCAGGGGCAAGCGACGGCCGCACTCGCCCCGGCAAGGAAAGCGCAGCGCTGTCGAAACTCGGGTTCCGGCTCACGTGTCGAGCGACCAGCGGAGCGAATTGATCGACCTGCTCGGGGCGATGGCCGAAGCCGAGTCCGGCCCGCGCGGCGAGAGTTCCTGGAAGGGTTCCCAGAAGGCTTCGGGGTCCCTGATGATGCGGTCCGGCCTCTGCTTGACGAGTAGAGCCGGACGCGCTTGCGGAGCAGATGGGAGCCCGGCCCGGCCGAACGACCCTTGCGCGTTCTCACCGAAGGCTGGTGGGTGGTCTTCTTTCGCATCGGCGGTTCAGCGGGCTGATCAGAGCCAGGCCCGTACCGTGAGTGTGGCGGTCAGCGCTCGCAGTACGAGCACGTCGCCGGTCGCCGTCAGCGTTACCAAGCGGTGTTTCCGGCGGCGGGCTGTTCACCACGAGGGGTGATCACGAGAGATGTACGCCCAGCGCAACGGACAGCGCGCGGAGTTCTACGTCCGCGTCGGCCCGAGCACGGTGCCCGCACGCCACCATGAGGTCGCCTCCGGATTCCGGCAGACACCCACATCGTTGAGAGGCCGGCATGTAAGTCATTGTCCGGTTCGCTGATGTGTGTGGCTGAGGCGCAGTGATCATTTGTTTGGCGTCAGCCGATACCGGGTGCCGAGGACGAAACTCAGTGGGCGGGAACCGGCTCGGACGACGGCTGCCACTCCCGCCTGATCAGCCCGTAGACCCACGAGTCGGAGACCTCGCCGTTGACGACGCAGTCTTCCCGCAACGTCCCTTCACGCACGAAGCCGAGCTTCTCCAGCACACGGGCAGAAGCCACGTTGCGAGTATCGGTCTCCGCTTGGACGCGATTTAGGTCCAGCGTGTCGAATGCCCACCGCAGCAGAGCGCGCGCGGCCTCGGTCGCGTAGCCGTGGCCCCACGCTGCATCGTCGAAACAGTAGCCGAGCGACGCGCTGCGGTAGTCCGGATTCCACCTGTTCAGGCTGCACCAGCCGATGAACGCCCCGTCGGAGACACGGTCCACGGCCAGCCGCGCCCCGGTGCCCTCCTGTGCCATCTGTCGGCAAGCCGTGATGAACTTCTCGGCGCGCACGCTTTCGCTCCACGGGGGCGAGTCCCAGTAGCGCAGCACGTAGGCGCTGCTGTGCAGTGCGAAGAGGTCGTTCGCATCCGCGTCTTCGAAGGCACGCAGTCGAAGGCGAGCGGTGTGCAACGACGGGGCGGGCAGCGATGTCCTCATGTTCCCTCCCCTGATCGGTGGCCGATCAATCAGACATCCGATGCGGGTCACTCGCAACGGGTTTTCTCAGCGGGCTGGCAGAACGACGTGTCCGCTCATCGGCGCGACCGAGCGGCCCAGAGGACGGCATCTGAGGTGATGCCCGGTTTGGGCTTTCGGTTGGGCTGAGAAGGGCTGCTTGCGGCCCGCCGGAGGGGCTGCGGCCGTGACAGGGTGCGTAACACCTGCTCGGTCCCAGCCAGGCTCCCTCACTATGGCCCGTCAGCTTTGCGGCCGGCGGCACGGGCAGTGGCGGACGGAGCAGCTCCAGCAGCGTCTTGCAAGTGACCCGGTTCTCCTCGGCGGCGGTGTCGAACGCGTCCAGCCATGTGGGCAGCCCCACGACCCTCTCCCGAGCCCTTCCGCCTGCCCGGTGATCTCCCGCTCCTCCAGCTGCGCCGGCAGTGCCCCCGACGTCAGCTCCAATGGCTTCACGGAGCTGAGGGCGACCGGGATGAATGGCATGTACTTGACTGATCAGGCCCTGCATCAGACCGCCCCACTGGCAATCGGCGGCGCCGGCGGCCTCGGCGAGGGTGTCGCCGACACCATGAGACTCGTCGCCCGCGACGTTCGGAGCGCAGTCATCGCGGGCACCGGCCACTGGGTGGCCGAGGAGGCGCCCCAGGAAGTGCTCGCGGCGCTGACCACGTTCTCGGCCCCGTCCCGCGAGCGCCGGTCCGCCTGAGGTGAGCAGCGCTGCGGTGCCCTCGGTATCCCGCGCGAGCACCGGCGGGCCGCAGCGGCGAACCGGGACTGTCGCTCGGTCGATCAGCGAACCTGGCGACCAGTGAACTCGGTGGGTCAGCGAGCCGTTTCATGCCCCGACCGCATAGCGTTGCATATGCCGTGTTACGCAGTATTCCCGCAGAGAGGAACGTCATGAAGATCGCAGTCATCGGCGGTACCGGTCTGATCGGTTCGCAGGTCGTAAGGAACCTGAACGCCGCCGGACACGAGGCCGTACCCCACTCGAAGTCGACCGGAGTCGACATCATCGGCGGACAGGGTCTGGACGAGGCGGTGGCGGGAGCCGACGCCGTTGTCAACCTGACCAACTCCCCGACCTTCGACGAAGCCTCGCTCGCCTTTTTCCAGACCTCGATGGACAACCTCTTGGCCGCGGCTCAGAAGGGCGGCGTCGGCCACTTCGTCATCCTCTCGATCGTCGGCGCGGACCAGGTGCCGGAGCTCGACTACTACCGCGCCAAGGTGCTCCAGGAGAAGATCCTCATGGCGGGGCCGATCCCCTACTCGATCGTGCGGGCCACGCAGTTCATGGACTTCATGGACGCAGTCCTGTCCTGGACCGCCGACGCCGACACCGTCCGGCTGCCGGCCACGCCCATCCAGCCCATCGCTTCCAAGGACGTAGCCGACGCGGTGGCGGAGGTCGCCGTCGGTGCGCCGCTGAACGGCATCCGCAACATCGCAGGACCCGAGGCCTTCCCCCTGGACGAGCTGGGCCGGATGACCATGTCCCACAAGGGCGACACCCGTACCGTCGTCACCGACCCCACCGCCGGCATGTTCGCCGTCGTCAAGGGCGACGTCCTCACCGACAAGAACGCGCGCCTCGCCCCCACCCGCTACGCCGACTGGCTCTCCTGACATCCCCGCCTCGTGTCCGTGGAGCAGTTGAGCGAGGTAGACGATCGTGTATCCGCAGACGGTCACGTGCTGCTGCGCGCCGAAAGGCTGCGCGCTGCTCGACGAGACCGTCACCGTCATCAGGCGCGAGCGGCCCTTCCAGGTTGAGCCGACGTCTTCTCACCGTTCGACCGGTTGCGACAGAGCGTGCTTGACCTGCCTGGTCCGCTCGCCGGCAAGGACTTCAACCCGGTCGTTCGCCAGAGCGTCCATGGTCTGTTCCGCGACATCCTCCACGCTGATCTTCGGTGAGTTCGTAAAGGAGCTGAGATCCGTCTCCACGAAACCGGCGTGGACGCCGATCCTCGGCAGGGCGGCTTCCTACCCGTTGTCCTCGTTCCGGCCGTCTTCGAAGACGAACAGCGGCTTGGTGCCGTGCGCGGGTGCCTCGGCGAGCGCGACGGCCTCGGGGAAGCGTTCGAGCGGGAACGGCTGGCCCCTGGGGATGCTCAGGACCCCGTCGGCGACGAGACCGCGCACCTGGGACAGCGCACGCAGCACGTCCTCGGGCGAGGCGGCGCCGAACCAGCGGTTCAGCCAGAAGCCCCGGACCGTCTTGGTCTCGTAGATGAGTGAGCGTGCCTGGAGCGGAATCGTCAGTGCCGAGGGGTCGCTCTGCCGGTGGGTTGAGAGCGCGCCGTAGACCACGACCTCCCCGCCCGGAGCCAGTGCCTGGGACACCTGGGCGCCCACCGCGCCAGCGACACAGTCGACGGCCTTTCGCACGCCGGTCGGCCCCGCCGTCTCGGCGACGCGCTGCAGCAGGTCCTCGTCCTCAGTGCAGATGACCTCGTCCCCACCGAGCGCCCTGATCTCCTCGACGGCGGCGCGTCGCCGCACCACGTTGATCGTGCGGACACCCAGATGCCTGCACAGCTGGATGACGAGCCGGCCGACGGTGGAGCCTGCGGCCGTCTGCAGCAGCCATTCGCCCGGCTGTACGTCGAGTTCGCGCGTCACGAGGAGCAGGGCGGTCAACGGGTTGACGGCCAGCTGGCAGGCGCTGGAGTCGCTGAGGTCGTCCGAGACCGGGAGGAGCCGTTGCGTGTCGGCGACGAGGTACTCCTGCCACGTGCCGGCCACCGGGGGCCCGGGTATCGCCGGGACCGCGGCGACCACTACGCGCTCGCCGACCGTCGGTGCTGCGGTGTCCGGGCCCAGGGCCGCGACACGGCCCACGCACTCCATGGCACCCCCGACAGCCGGGAACGCGGCGGAGAAGCCGTAGCGGCCGCGCAGCACGTGCAGATCACTGGCGTGAATCGGAGTCGCCTTCACCCGGATCAGCGCCTGACCAGCTTGCGGCGTCGGAACAGGCCGGGATTCCGGGCGCAGGACATCAGTGGGCTCGCCAGCCTTCACGGCCACGAGCGCGCGCATGGATCGATGCATAAGCGGCCCCTCGTCTCTCAGCCCTCGAGAAGTCCGACGCGATGCCGTGGCTGGCATCCTCATGACCCGGACTGTCTCCGGCGTCGCTTTCCAAAGGCCTTGATTCGCTTACTCAGGATGACCGGGTCGGCACTGAGGCTCGTGGTCATGATCACGAGACGCAGCGCTCCCCGCTGAGTGCAGATGAGTCCCCTGTCTTCTCACGCTACGCCCGGATCCGGAAGGATTCCCGGCAGTGGATCGTCCACTCTGTTCTGCATGCCCGCCGCGCCAATCCAGGGCCGCGCAGAGAGCCCCGGCTCGATCGGGGTGCGTTTCGTCGTACGGCGGGTTCGCAGGAACTCCCGTAGAAGGGCCTCAGGGCCCCGAACCGCTCGCCTTGCGAGCCACTTGGGCATGGCGTGACACGGCGATGAGGGGCTGCTGCTCTCTCCCCGCTTCGACGAGGGGCTGCGTGACGGGGTCGAAGCGGCCGCGGCTGCCGATCCGGTCCAGGCCATCCTCGTCGACCATTCCGACAAGCCGACGAAGGGGATGTAGTCCCATGTCGGCGGACACCGACGTCGCAGCCCTGCGCAGAGACGGTCGGATCGTGGTCGTGGGCGCATCCCTGGCGGGCCTGCGCGCCGCGGAGACCCTGCGCGAGAAAGGCTTCAACGACTCCCTGACCATGATCGGTGACGAACCGTACGAGCCCTACGACCGGCCCCCGCTGTCCCAGCAGGTGCTGCTGGGGCGGGCGCGAGCCGAGGACACAGAGCTACCACGGCGGCGCGACGTCGACGCCGAATGGCGTCTGGGCGTGCCCGCCGAGGGCCTGGACCGGGACGCCAAGCATGTACGTCTGGCGAACGGGGACACCGTCGGCTACGACCGCACGCTGATCGCCACCGGGACCAGACCGCGACCCTGGTCCCACTCCGAACAGGCGGAGCTGCAAGGGGTATTCGTCCCGCGGCCCCGCGACGACTCCGCACGCCTGAACCGGAGACTGGCCGCCGGCCCGTCCCGAGTGCTGGTGATCGGCGCCGGTTTCACAGGCTGTGAAGTCGCCTCTGCTTGGGGGTAGACGGCCCGGGCCTCCGGGTCGATCACCGGCGGTGCGTGCGTCGCAGCAGGCTACGGACAAGCCTGCGCGTCGAACGCAATGAGGGCCGGGTCATGCCGGACGGGGTGGTGTCGTCCTGGGCTAGTGGGATTGCAGGCATAGGGTGGCTGCGTCCGGCGAACTCCATCAGGCAGACGGCGGGATACGCAGGGGCCTCGCCGAAACGGAGAGTGATGCGGAAGGACTGCGGCGGATCGCCGGGCAGCTCGGCAGTGAGTGCGGTCGTGGGTTCGCGGTGCCCTGTACGAGCGTGGAGGTAGTCGACCACCTTGCCGTCCACGAGCAGCTCGGTCTCGCGTGCGCCATGGCGTGTTTGCACCGTGACGGAGTGACCTTCCACATCCAGGTGGAAGCGATGGGCGTGGGTCACGACACACCTCCCGGGATCTTGAAGGCGACGCGTATTCCCAGCGTATGCGGCGCTTGACGGCAGCGCAGTGGGCGGCGTCCGAACGTCGGCACTCCCTTCAGCTGCCGTCAACGGAAGGAAAGGAAGTCGGTCAGGGCGCGTGTGCCAGAGCCTGCGGATCCGCTTAGGGCTTCCGCGGTGCGGCGGACGCCGTCTGGTCGGGGCCGTCGCCACGGCTGAGGTGCACACCGATCGCTGACGTCGCCAGGCCCAGTACGGCGGCTGTGCACCAGGCGATCCGGAAGTCATGAAGGGAGGTGGCGCCGACGTGGGAGCCGACCACCGCGACTAGGACGGCGACGCCGACCGTGGCCGCGCTCGCGGAAGACGGCGACCCCGGCGAGAAGACCGTGGCTTCTGCCTGCAGCGACGATCTTGTCACCATCACGCCGGACGAGGACCTCGACCGGGCGGTCGTGCTCATGCGTGAGCATTCCCTCCGCCGTCTTCCGGTCGTCGAGGAGGGCGACGCCGTGGGCCTCGTCTCCATCGGCGACCTGGCGATCGAACGCGATGAACGCTCGGCAATGTGCGACATCAGCGCCGCCGGGCCCAATCAGTAGGACAGCCCATACCGCGTGAGGAACGCCGCGCGGATGTCGGCGACGTTCCTCACGCGTGCAGTCAGAGCCCGGTCCAGCTACCGGGCATGGCTGCGTGAGCGGTGGCTTTCCGGCGAAGCCGTGCTGTGGTGGTGCGCGGATGCCTCCGCAACCTGCTTGAGCCCCCAGCTCGTGGCGGCGTCCCCGACCTTGGCGGGCTGTTCATGCACGTGACCCTCGGGGTGACGGAAGTGGGAGAGTGGGAACCTGTCGCCGGCACCAGAGCGATATGACGTCGCGCCGGTGGGTTTCGCCAGGGGCAAGCCTGGCCCGGCCTCTACGTACGCCTCGCGCTCCGGCGTCGTCCCGCTTGCCATCTCTGTTCCCACTGAAGGCTGCGCTGGTTGATCGGGCCGCGGCTGGGTCAGCCAGGCGACGGCTGCGCCGGTGAGAGCGACCGGCCATTCCACGACCCCGGCCGCACCAAGCACTGCGGCCCCGGTATAGACCGCCATACGGCGGCCTGCCGGAGAGACCGTGCCTATCCGGTCCAGCGCGCCGTCGGCGACCCTGCTCACCTGCTCGGCTCCGGGCAAGCGGCGGAGCGCAGAGGTGACCACACGCGACGACTGCGAAAGATCCGACCAGCTCTTTTTGACCTGGCTCATCGTGGACTCCCTCCTCTTGACTTCAAAGGGGGCTCACTCCGGCTTCCCATTGTCGCGGCCGATATACGGGGTTGAGCAGGCCAGCTGCCCCTCGACACGACGCACTTCCGGATCTCGTTACCTTCATACATCTCGCCGATCTTGCTGTCGTGGTGGATCGCCCCGATGGGGCAGGGCCGGTCGTCGGCGCCGAGCTCACGGGCGAAACCCAGGCCACCGAATGCCTGGACGGCGTCGCGTGCCATGTCGACGGAGAGCGGGTGGCATGGAACTTGGCCATTGCCGTCTCGGTTCGGGGAACGGGTTGCCGGCGTCCAGGCGCAGTGCGGCCTTGGTGTAAAGCGTTCTGGCCGTCTCGATCTCGGTGGCACGTTGGCCGAGCAGGATCTGCCAGTGAGCGGTAGGGGACGCGAAACGTTCATTATGGCTCTGCTCTGGGATGTCCTGCGCTATGACCGCACTGTGCCTGCCGCCCGCTTCACCGATGCCTACGTTGAGCCGGTCAGCACGGTTGGGCCGGTCGGTCCAGGCGGACAACGACCATGGCGATGTCGTCGTTGGCGCCGCTAGTGAGGTTGAGGCGGGCGAGGAGTGCGTCGGCGAGGTGTTCCGCGCTGAACTCGGTGCAGGTAGCGAGTGTGTCGGTCAGGCGGTTGAGGCCGGTGTCGATGTCCTCGTCGCGGCGTTCGATCAGGCCGTCGGTGTAGAGGATGAGGGTGTCGCCGGGCGTGTAGGTCGCGGTGGCCTGGGGGCGGGGGACGTGTTCGGGGCGGACGCCCAGCGGTGGGTCGGTGGCCTGGTCGAGCAGGTCACAGCTGCCGTCCGCGTGCAGCAGCACGGGTGGGGGGTGGCCGGCGCTGCTGTAGATGAGCAGGTGGCTGTGGCAGTCCACGAGGACCTCGACCGCGGTGGCGGCCAGTGCTCCCTCGACCGAACGCGCATACAGCCCCAGGACTTCCAGTGCTTGGGCGGGGCCGTAGACGGCCCGGGTGGCGGCGCTCAGCGCGCTGCGGAGCCTGCCCATGACGGTGGCGGCCATCAGCCCGTGGCCGACCACGTCGCCGACCGTGACCGTGAAGCGGTCCATGGGCAGGTCGACCGCGTCGTACCAGTCGCCGCACACGTTCAGTGATCCGGTCGCGGGCAGGTAGCGCACGGCGATGTCCGGGTGCCGGGCGAGATCGGGGGAGTGGAGCATGGCTTCTTGCAGGGCGACGGCGATGCGCCGTTCACGGGCGTGGGCTTGCCGCAGTTCCTCGTTCAGCCGCTGCAGCTGCCGTGCCCGGGAGTACAGCTCGGCTTCCATCGCCGCTTCCCGGCCGGGGCTGACCGACGGCAGGTTGGTCGTGCGGCGGGCGCGGACGACGTCGGTCATGTCCTCCGACCGGTGGATGATCCAGGCGACCTCTCCGTCCGGGCCCAGGACCGGCACGTTGATCGCGGTCCACCACCGCTCCTTGAACGCATCGGGGTTGCCAGCGACCGGGATGTCGTACTTCTGCAACGCCATGTGATCCGTCTGGCGGGAGGACAGCACCCGGTGCAGTGAGTCCTTCAGCGTCGCTACCCCGTCGGCTTCGGGTTCGGCGGGATTGTCCGGGAAAGTGTCGAAGAGGTACTGCCCGACCAGCTCGCCGCGGGTTCGCCCGGTCACCGCGCAAAAGGCCGGGTTGGCGTCGGCGATCACCAGGTCCGTGCCGAGCACCAGGCACGGGCTCGGAAGGGCGGCGAACACCCCGGGGTAGTCGATCTTCGGTGTCACACGCATTCCCTGCCAGTGGCTCGCTCTTCAATCTACGAAGGGTCCGGCCCCAGCGCTCGCCGAGCTCGCTGGTGGGCAGCGGGTGGCAGCTGCGTTCGCTGGTGGGCACCGGGTGGCAGTTGCGTTCGCTCGTCGGACATATGCCGCACGGGCAGCCGCCTCCCGGCCGCCGCCTGAGCGGCAGGCCGAGGTGCTCACCTCAGACGGGCAGAGCCTCGTCAAGGCCGGCTGCGCCTGCGGTGCCAGGTGCGAACAGGTCGTCGGTTCCGTGATGGAGGTCGGCCGGCGAGGTCAGTTGGTCAGCGCTTGGTGGAGGGTTTCGTGGCACTCGATGACGGTGTCGAGGCCGACGAGTTGCAGGGTGCGCATCACTGCACCTGTCGGGCGTGCCAGGCGGAGCCAGCCGCCGGCCTCGGTGAGGGCGCGGTGGGCGGCGATGAGAACGTTGATGCCGCTGGAGTCCATGAACGTCACCTGGTGCAGGTCCACGACGACGCGGGGCCGGGGCTTGCCGGTCAGGTCCAGTGCCTGGCTGAGCGCGTCACCGGTGTGATGGTCGATCTCGCCAGCCGGGGTCAGTACGTGGATACCGTCGGTGGCGGCGACCACGATGGACAGCTGCTCCAGCCGCTCGGCCTTCTTGGTGTCCGCCATTTCTTCCTCAGCCATGTCGGTGATCCTGGCACAGCCAACCGTCATCGTGTATCGCTGCCCCGTATGTATCGGGTGATGCCCGGGTGAGACGGAGGTAACACAGGGGCATCGGGTATCACTCTCGCTGGGGCGGGTATCCGCGCGAGGTGTGAACGGTGTATTGAAGGTGGCCACGATGGAAGCAGTGCCTGTGGGTGAGGACGGCACCACACCGGGCGAGAGGGCGCTGCAGGCCACCATTGCCTTGGATGGGGACGGCACGGTCATTGCCCAGGCCCGGCATCTGGCTGCCGACTTCCTGACCCGCGTGCAGGCCGACCACGGTCTGCCGGTTTCGCAGCGTGCCATGGATCTGACCCAGCTGGTGGTCAGCGAGCTGGTCACAAACGCCCGCAAATATGCTCCGGGGCCGGTGCTGCTGGACCTGCGGATTGCCGGGGACACGGTCGAGGTCGTGGTGTGGGACTCCGACCCGGTGCTGCCCATCGCCCGGGCCGCGGACGCCGGCCGAGTCGGACAGCACGGCTTGGAGATCGTCATGGCCGTCTGCCAGGGCTTCGAAGCGCAGCGGGAACCGGTCGGTAAACGCATCACCGCCCGTATTGCCTTGCTGGACGATCCAGGCGGCGCTGTCGCCGGTCACCGCCCCCTGTAACAGCAGGGCAGGCGGCCGAAGCGCACCGGTCCGAAGCCGCCCAACCGACGCCGGCAGTGGTCAGCAGGAGACGCTCGTGGCTGAGTGGAGCCGGACAGCGCCCTTGCGACGGACAGCGCTGTGCGATGGGGGAGCCCGCCTGACGTTCAGCGCGCCAGGAAAGTGGGCCAGAGCCGTTACCGTCTCATGGCGCTCGTGGCGCCAGCGCGCGTTGGACGGGTGCTTCGGCGTTAAGTCGTATGGCTGTGTCCCCGTCGGCAGCAGCGCCCGTCTGCTGGTTGAGCACCGACTGCCGGTCTCGCGGCCGGTGACGATGCTGCGTCGAAGAAACCCAGGTCAGTGTGTGGCGTGGGTGATCAAGCTGTGACGGCTGTAGGCGCGCATCTCCATCAAGGTGCTGGTCCAGCAATCATCCCCATTAACCCGTGACACTCCTGTCGCGCCGCACGCTGACCTGAGTGACCCCGGGCGGGGTCATGGCGCCCAGCCTCCGGGGGGAGACATACGGGCGCTTCAGGGGCAGGCCTGGTTCCCCCCGTAACCGGGCCTGCCCTTACTCGCCCCTGTCCGTATCGTCCGGCAGGCGGCCGCTGCGCGGGGCTGTGACACTGCCGGTGTTCTTGGCGCTGTATGAGTGGACCCAGGACCCAGGGGTCCCGTGGCGCTCGCTATCTCCCGTTTGAGCGAGCAGTCGCGTACAAGGAGCAGGCAGGTACGTTCCCCCGTCGTCTGCCTGCCTCGTACGCGGGGCTGTCGAGGGCTGTTGCGCTCGGCCGCGCTGCCAATCGGCTGGCCACCTGCGGCCGAAGGGTTACGGCCTTTGTGGGGGGTGGGGGTCGTGGAACTACGAGCGTTGTGGTGATCGGGGTGTGTGTGCAGGGGCTGCTGGCGGAGCGCTATCAGTTGCAGGAACGGCTGGGGCGCGGGGCGATGGGGGAGGTGTGGCGGGCCGCCGACCAGCTCCTGGAACGCCCCGTGGCCATCAAGTTGCTGTTCGCGCAGGCGGCTGCGGAAGCCGAGCGCTTTCGCCTGGAGGCGCAGACCGCGGGTCGGCTCAACCACCCCAACGTCGTCGGCATGTACGACTTCGGCTCGCACTATGACCAGTTCTACCTCGTCATGGAACTCGTCGACGGCTGGACTCTCGCACAGGAACGGTCCCTGCGTGGTGTGCTGAGCCCGCAGGACGCGGCAGCCATCGTTGCTCAGGCGGCAGCTGGTCTGGCCGCGGCGCATCAGCGCGGAGTGATCCACCGGGACATCAAGCCTGCCAACGTGATGCTGAGCGAGGACCGCACAGCGAAGATCGCCGACTTCGGGATCGCCCGCTTCGCCGACGAAGCGGCCAGCGCTCTGACCGCCACCGGGAAGATCCTCGGCACCGCCGACTACCTTGCTCCCGAACGCGCCCTCGGGCGCGCCGCCCAGCCCGCGTCCGACGTCTACTCCCTCGGCTGCGTGCTGTACGAACTCCTCACGGGCAGGCCCCCGTTCCGCGGCGCGACCTCCCTGGCCGTGGTGCAGCAGCACGTCGACGCCATCCCAGCACCGCCCAACCGGCTGCGCCCCGAGATACCGCAGCAACTCTCCGACTACGTGCTGCTCCTGCTGGCCAAGGACCCTGCCCACCGGCCCACCGCTGGGCAGGCGGCCTACTGGCTCGCCGGCTCTCACCGGACGGCGGCCCAGGCCGCACCCCGCAGTGTGACGGTCACATCGGCGCCGCCCATGGCTTCCGCTCCCGCTCCCGGCCCGCGGTCCCGTCAATCCCGGAGCGCGACGCATTCCCGCCCGCGCGGCCGCCGCAGACTGGCCACCCAAGCCACTTTCTGCGGCATTGGCTTGGGTCTCTTCGCCGCGGCAGCAGCACTGGGAGCGTCGATGCGATCCAGCGATGGTGCCCCCTCGTCGCCATCCTCGCCCGCCCCGGCGACGGTCACCCCGGCTACGGTCATCTCCGAACCCGCAAACCGGACACCGTCCCCAGCCGTATCCTCTGCCGCTCCGACCCGCACCGCGCTGCCCGCGCGGGAACGCGATGACGACCAGGATCACGGAGGCCGGGACAAGCACGGGCGGGGGAAAGGCAAGAGGCAGCACTCCGACGACTGAGTCGCTGCCGACTGCGGCACAACAGTCCCTGCGCCACCCGTGCGTCCAGCTCAGCGCGCAACCACGACCGACGGGGCCAGGCTCCGGGACGAGGCTCCAGCACACGGCTGCCCGCGACTTCTGCCCGATCTCAAAGCCCGCCAGGTGGGGCCGCGAGCGGATCGGGGGAATGGCCCCGGCTCGCGCCGCCCCTGCCAGTGCTGTGCCTGCCGCTGCGGCGGTCTCGGCTGCTCGTGCCCAGCCGCCTCGACGAGCCGGAGCAGCTGCGCCCGGAAGCGTGCCGTGGCACAGCGTCACGGTCGGACATGGCGCGGCAGCTCGGCGCGCAGCTGACTCAGGCCGGGCCGAGGCGCCCGTGAGAGGGGGCGTGGTGCGCCGCCTCCTGAGAGTCGCCGACGGTGTGTTGGCTCCCTGGCAGGGGCGTGTCGATTGACGTCCTGGTTACAGACCGCAGGAGCCGCGGTCGAGGTGGAAGTAGCGTGCGTTGGCCCAGCGGCACAGCCTGATGCCGACGGCGACGCCGACGATGGTGACCAAGGCGGGGAGGTATCCGCCGGCGACCTGGACGATCGGGATTGCCGGGCACCCGCCGGAGATCGCCCAGCCTGTACCGAACAGCACAGCGCCCGGGATCACGCCGGCGTGGATGCGCCCGGGGGTGCGGCGGATTCGCAGCAGAGCGAACGCGCACACGATGATCACGACGGCACCGGCGAAGGAGAGGAGCATGCGCAGGTCCTGGAAGGTGAACATGCGGTTCAGTTCGGTGTAGTCGCCGAAGCCGATGTTGGAGACGGTGAAGCCGAGAGCCAGTCCGGTGATGATGTTGGCCAGCAGAATTGCGCCCCGAGTACGCATCAGATCACCTTCCAGAGCAGGAACGACACCGCGACGGCGGTACCGAAGAACACGGCGGTCGCAACGAGGCTGACCGGGCGCAGGCGACCGCAGCCGTTGAGTCCGTGGCCGGAGCTGCATCCGCCGGCCAGCCGAGTGCCGAAGCCGACAAGCACGCCTCCGACGAACAGCAGGACGAGCATGGTGATCGGATCGGCAGTGACCAGGTTGCGAAAGCCCGGTCCCATGTCGAAGCGGAGGTGGAACCGGCCCGAGGTGAGTGCGGCGATCAGCCCGCCGAGGAAGATCGACACCAGAAGGGCAGCCTGGGTGACCAACGGGGCTGGACCCGGGCCGGCGACCGGGGTGTCCTCAGTCTCCGTCGGCTCGGCATCGGTATCGGCTTCGAGTGGCTGTGACGTCCCGTATGCACCCGGCGGCCCTACGGGCGCGCCCGGACCGGTGCCGAAGTGCTCCGCCGTAGCCGCAGCAAGGGCTTCCGCCCGGGCACGGTCGTCGGTGAACTCCTCGTCCATCCTCTCCAGGCGCCGCTCCCTGCGCCAGTGCAGCACGCGGTCCCACGCGGACGACACCCCGAAGGACCGGTCCGTGGTGAGGGCGTAGTTGATGGTGATCAAGGCGAGCCCGGCAGCGCCGGCCCACCAGGGCCAGTAGCCGCTCATGCGGGGCCTCCCATCCATTCGGTGAATCGGGCCCACAAGCCGCGCTTCGAGCGGGTCCCTTGCCGTGCACGCCGGGACGGGCGGTCCTGAGGCTGGGGAAATTGCGGGGACGGTGACGGTCGGTGTACCGAGACGGAGATCGGCGCAGATGCCGGCCCGAGCCGGATCCCTGCCTCTGACGCCGCGGCCGCAGGTCCTGATGGCTGTGGCGGCCGAGCCGGTTCGGGCTGCGACCAGGACGCACTCTCCGGTGACCACGGATGGCGCTGGGGCGGCGGGGCCTGCAGCGGCTCCTGCCCCGGGTCGACGGCGCCAGACCGGCCCATGTCACCGCCCGCGTCCTCGAGGTGTCGCGCGCGGGCTCCGTTGGGCAGCAGACTGATCGGTACACGCTCCCCGGTGAGTGACATCTCGTAGCGCGCGCAACCGAGCCAATGATCCTCGCTGTCGCAGTAGTAGTCGCGCCACCCCTGCAAGCTCGATCTAAGCAAGGGGAAAAGGGGGCAGCCTACGGCGTGCGAGCAACTCACGTTGCTCCCTTCTGACCGGCGCACACCACCCGTTCGACTGAGCGGTTGCCCGTTCTCGGTTCCATGCCCTCGCCGCGCCAGGCCGACGATCCCAAAATGACGCGGTGACGGCCTGTCAATGCGGAATGCTTCCTCCATTTTTCGGCCGGGCGTGATCGAACCACTGTGACGGTGCCCCGAGCAAACTCAGGGGCATCCGTCACCGTGACCGTTCGAGCTCACTGGGTGAGATATGCCATGCGGCACCCAGGCCATCCTGTCCCTCATAGCTGGACAAGGGCGCCAAAAGAAGTGGAATGACCGGAGGTTGACACGCCCTCATGGCGGACGCGTTGCCGACAGTGGCCAGCAATTCATGGAGGCTGTGCCCATTTGGAGGTTCATTGTGGCGAAAATGTGAAGTTCCGCTGTGACGAAACTGTTGATATTACTGAGCCGTACATCAGGATCGGCGCCAACGGAGGAAACCATGTGCCAACGTGCTGTCTGTAGGTCATGCCGGAAGGCGACCTACGAGGGCTGCGGAAGACACGTGGAGCAAGTACTCGTCGGCGTGCCGACACTTCAGCGATGCACGTGCGAGTCGGCGCCGCGCACGAGTGCACGCACAGAGGAGCCGATACCTCCAACGAAGGCGGCGCCGGTCCGGCCGGGCACCAAGGACGGCTGGTGGGGCCGGCTCATCGCTTGGGTGAAAAGCCCAGCATGACGTCGGCAGAAGTTCCCCCTATGAGGCGGTTCGGCGACGTCGGCCGGCCGATGTACACGCGCCCCGCGTCACCCGGAGTGCTTGGACTGGGCCGGTGAAACTCTTTGACGCCTCCGGGCTGACTCGTCCCGTGGACGGGTCGGGGCTCCGCACGCTGCATGTCCGGCCAGGACTTGTCCGGCCGATCACCGGGACTGCGTGATTGTGGACGTGCGATGCGACGGGTGTCATGGGAGACGCGACACTGACTGGAAGCGGGCCCGTAGCTGACTGCGGGCCCGCATCCCCGCAGAGGTCACCCAGTGCGCCGTCGCGCCTATCAGGGCAGCCGCGGCGTAGTGGCGAGCTGACGGCCTGGCCGGACGCCTCCAGCGTGGCCTCCAGTCGCTCGTTCCTCCACGCCTTCGGCAGCCTCGGCTTGATCTGTGGGGACCATCGCGCGGCCTGGTCGGGGATCAGGCCGAGGCTGCCGAATGGGCGTTATGGACCTGGCGCGGGGTTACTCAGTGGGTATGGCGAAACTGCATCCAGGAAGGGACGCCGACCGCGATGACGAGGTGCCTGCACCGGAGGAGGCATGAGCAGGCGCTGCATGAGACGCTCCCGGCCGCTTTGATCAAGGGACAGGGTGCCGCCTGAATGATCAGTTAGCACGCCGGGTGGCGAACGGAGCGCGGCGGCTGTCGCATAGCTTGGGGCCGCCGCTGTCGCCTCCATCGCCGGGTACGGATGGTTGTCACTCACTTTCGGGTGTTGGCTGGTGGCGGGGGTGGGGCTGCGAAGCAGCGTTCGCGGCGGTGGTACGGCTTGATGGGGTGTCAAAGGGTGGATTCCGGGTGTTGATGGAGGATGAAGGTAAGAGTCACGGAATTATGGGTGATGTGTAACAACGCTCGTGTACTGCGCGTGCTTGGCGTGTCGGTGGGGAGGGTGGAGTGTGCGGCCAACCGGCCGTTACCGCCTTCGCGTAAGCCCTGCTCACGGCCTGTGG
This sequence comes from Streptomyces sp. NPDC047869, assembly GCF_040704065.1. Classification (NCBI taxonomy): domain Bacteria; kingdom Bacillati; phylum Actinomycetota; class Actinomycetes; order Kitasatosporales; family Streptomycetaceae; genus Streptomyces; species Streptomyces sp. NPDC047869. The sequence goes on along the minus strand of NZ_JBEYRK010000023.1, from coordinate 34,270 downwards.
CCGCGGGAGGATTGCGCCATGCCCTGCAGGGAGATCCTGTGTGTGTTTCCGCTTTCGTGCCCGGTGCTGGGGGCGTGTCCCTCGGTAACAGCGCTTGACCGACGAACTCCGGCCCCCGGGACGCGGTGTCGGTGACTGACGAGGTGAAGGGCCCATACTGCGGACGCCCTTACAAGCGTTGGCGTCGCCTGAGTCGTGCTCTTCTGGCGACGGAGCTTCGTCACCGATCCACTTTTCCGCCGTCGCCGGCCAGCGGACGCCTATCGCCTTGATGGCAATCGTCGCGAAGGCTGGGCGGAAGCGGACTGTCCTTGGTGCCGATCACTGGCACGGGGCCAATGGACAACGGCGGCACAAGAAGGCCAGGACTGGTAGGGAACCCAGTGCACAGCACACTCGGCCCCAGGGGGCGAGGCGTGCGAACGAAGCGTAGGCAGAACGGAGCGAGATCATGCAGACCATCACCGCATCGACCGATCGAGCACTGGACGATGCCCCGGCGGAGGACTTCCTGCTGGCGCCGCCCAAGTCCGCGGACCGCATTGCCTGCCGCGTCGATCCTCGCGATCTGCGGCGCCTGAACCTGTACGCAGTGCTGACCGCTGCTGGGATCGCTCCCTGGCCAGGAGACCGGGAAGCGATCGAGGAGCTCAGCACACTGCCCGACAGCGTGCACGCTACCCTGCACCACTGGCTCAGCTCCGGCAGGTGACGCGCTGGACGCCGGACCGTGCGTCCACAGGAGCGGATGCGGGGCCGGAAGGCCTGCTGCGATGCGCCCCGGGCTGTGTCCCTTCGCTGGCATCGTCGCGCTCTCCTCTGCCAACAGCGTCTATCACTGCGGTCGTGCGGCGCTGCCACGACGGGACGTTCCAGGCGGAGATGAACGGTTGCCCGTCCTAAGCGGCGGGGAGCCACGAGGTCCCCGGGTCCCAGGGTTCGCTCCTGCAGCGTACTGGGGGTCCCTTCCCCCTGAGACCTTGAGAGACACGCATGCGTGCTCCGCCCCAGCAGAGGCAGGCGCCCGATCCCTCCAGTTCCGCGCGACGGACCTGTCCTCCGGCCGCGTAGAGCAGACGACGGATTCACCCACGGAGGGGGTTGCACAGTGACAGCGCGTGCACTCAAGCAGGCACTGAGGGGTGTTAGGGCTACGGCGATCGCGGCGGCGGTGATGGCAGTGCTGACCGCGTCGCAGGCGCCGAGGGCGGTCTCTGCCGAGTCCGCAGAGCCTGGGCCGGAGGCGGCGCCTCCCGAGCACGGCCTCAGCATGTCCGGCGACACCCCGTACCGCACCGGTCTTCCCCCGCTACGAACGCGGAAGAAGGGTTCGGCACAGGAGGTGGCGGGCGGTGGCGCCCTGCCCGCGACCGTGTTCGCCGCGTACCGGCGTGCCGAGGGGGAGTTGGCGCGCAGCGCGCCACGCTGCCGGCTGCGCTGGCAACTGCTGGCCGCCATCGGCCAGGTGGAGTCCGGGCAGGCACAGGGCGGCCGGGTGACCCGGGACGGTACGACTGTGACACCTGTCCTCGGCCCGCGGCTGACCGGCGGTGCCTTCGCCAGCGTGCCGGACACCGACAGCGGCGCGTACGACGGGGACGCGGTGTACGACCGCGCGGTCGGCCCGATGCAGTTCATCCCGTCCACCTGGGCTCGCTGGGGCGCGGACGGCAACGGTGACGGGCGGACGGATCCGAACAACGTCTACGACGCGGCGCTCGCCGCCGCCCGCTATCTGTGCGCGGGCGGCCGGGACCTGTCGAACCCCGCCGGCCTGGACCGGGCAATCCTGGGCTACAACCACTCGGACGCCTACCTGCGCACCGTCAAGGCGTGGTACACGTACTACCTGACCGGACACCGCGTGGTGCCGGACGCGTCCGACGGATCCCGGGCGGACCGGCCGGAGCCGTCCCGCCCGAAGAGGCCGAAGCCCTCACCGTCGAAGCCGTCAGATGACCGGAAGCCGGGCCCCGGTCCTTCGCGCTCGCCGTCGATGCCACCCACCTCATCTTCCCCCAGCCCGTCCCCCAAGCCGGGCGTCCCGAAGGAGACCAGGACGCCGCTGGTTCCGGTCCCCGAACCGACCCTCACGCTGCCCGGCGGCGGTGTGCTGCCCGACGCGGGGCCGCTGACCACCGGCAACGGCTGAAACATGATGGGTGCCTCCCCCCTCCACAACTGCCACTACTCGGCGGTAATGTCGCCACGGCCGGAAGCAAAGGACCGGCGGGCGAGTGCGAAGGGGCCCTCATGGCGACGGACATGCCTGCGGACACAGCGGCCGCCGACGAGCGTTGGCAGCGCATGTGGAGCCATCGCGAGCAGTTGCTCAAGGTGGCCCGGCGACGTTCCATGAGCCAAGAGGACGCCGAGGACGCCGTTCAAGAGGCGATGCTGCGAGCAGCGGAGCGCCCGCACCTCGACGACGAGCGGCTCGGCGCCTGGCTGACGACGGTGACGATGCGGCTGTGCATCGACCGGTACCGGCAGGTCAACCGCGAGGCCGAGGTGGGCAGCCGCCCCACGCTCATCGCGCCGGGCCCGGTACCCGTCGAGGAGGTGGTGTGTGACCGGGCCGAGGCGAAGTGGCTCGCCGTACGCAGTGGTGAGTTGCCCGCCCGGCAGGCGGAGGCGCTTCGGTTGAGGTCCGAGGACCTGGACGTGAGCCAGGTCGCGGTGCGGATGGGACTCAGCTACCGGACGGTCGAGTCGCTGCTGGCCCGCGCCCGGCGGACGCTGCGCGCCTCACTGGCCGGGACGCTCGGGCTGGTGCTGTTCCTGATCGGGCGCGGGCGGCTGCGTGGGGGCGGCAATGCCCAGGCGGTCGCGGTCACCTCGACGGCGGCGACCCTGGTGGTGGCGGGGTTCGTGATGCCGTTCGCGCTCGACGGGAGCCGACACGGGAGCGGTCCGGTGCCTCGACCGGTCATATCCAGCGAAGAGCAGGTTCTGAGCGGCGAGGCCGCGGGCGGGGGGCGCACCCCTGGGACGCCCGCCACCTCCCCCTCGGCGCGGGGGGACTGGGTCCGGACGCCCTCACCCACCGGAGAAACGTCTCTGCTGCCGGGGTCGGAGGCACCGAAGGTGCCGTCCCTGCCAGATGTGCCCGCGTCCGCGCTCCCGAAGCTGTCGGTGACGCGGGTTCCGCAGGTGCCCGAGGTGCCGGTTGTGACGGCCGCCACGCCGGACCTGCGGACCGCCGTGCCGGACCTGCCGACGAAGCAGGCCGTCCCGTCGCTCCCGTCGCTTCCCCCGGCCTCGGCCGTACCGGCCGCCCCGCTCTCCGTCCCCGCCCCAGAGACCCCTTCGCGCACGCCATCGCCGAAGCTGCCGTAGCGCCCCGCACCCACGTCCGCAAAAAATTCCTCGTCCGCCGCGACGGACACCCCTCCCCTCCCCGTAGAGCAGACGTCGGAGCTGCTCCACGGGCGAAGGGTGATACCGGATGGGTGTCGAGATCTGTGTGGAAGGGCTGACCAAGTCCTTCGGCCACCAGGTCATCTGGCAGGACGTCTCGCTGACGCTGCCGGCCGGGGAGGTGTCGGTGATGCTCGGCCCCTCGGGGACGGGCAAGTCGGTGTTCCTCAAGACGCTCGTGGGACTGCTGAAGCCGGAGCGGGGCTCCATCACGATCCAGGGCCGGGACATCACCAGGCTCCGCGAGCGCGACCTGTACGAAGTGCGGAAGCTGTTCGGCGTGCTGTTCCAGGACGGCGCGCTGTTCGGCTCGATGAACCTCTACGACAACATCGCCTTCCCGCTGCGCGAGCACACCCGCAGGTCCGAGAGCGAGATCAGACGGATCGTCCTCGAGAAGATGGACATGGTCGGGCTGATCGGCGCCGAGGGGAAACTGCCCGGCGAGATCTCCGGCGGTATGCGCAAGCGCGCCGGACTCGCCCGTGCCTTGGTGCTCGACCCGGAGATCATCCTGTTCGACGAGCCCGACTCGGGCCTGGACCCGGTCCGCGTGGCCTACCTCAATCAGCTCATCGTCGACCTCAACGCGCAGATCGACGCGACCTTCCTGATCGTCACCCACGACATCGCCTCCGCTCGCCAGGTTCCGGACAACATCGGGCTGCTGTTCCGGCGCGAGCTGGTGATGTTCGGCCCCCGCGAGGAACTGCTGGCCAGTGACGAGCCCGTCGTACGGCAGTTCCTGAACGGCCGGATGCAGGGGCCGATCGGCATGGCGGAGGAGAAGGACGCGGCCCAGGTGGAGCAGGAACTGGCCCAGATCGACGAGGAGGGTCCGACCGACGCGCCGACTCCCCGGCTTCTCCCCGGCCCGGGCATCACCCGCCCGCCCCGCTGGGAGGCGATCGCGAGACGCGAGGCGGAGCTGCGCGTGACGGGGGTGACGGGCCCATGAGGTTCTCCCCGACGGGTGCGCTCCGGCACTCGGGCAGCCTCTTCACGATGGCGCTGGACGTGGTCCGGGCCCTTCCCCGGCGGCCCTTCCAGGCGCGGGAGTTCATCCAGCAGGCGTGGTTCGTCGCCAGTGTCACGATCCTGCCGACGGCTCTAGTCTCGATCCCCTTCGGTGCGGTCATCGCGCTGCAGATCGGCAGCCTGACCAGACAGTTGGGCGCGCAATCCTTCTCCGGTGCCGCGTCTGTGCTCGCCGTGCTGCGGGAGGCCTCGCCGATCGTCACCGCGCTGCTGATCGCGGGCGCGGGCGGCACGGCGATCTGCGCGGACCTCGGGGCGCGCAAGATCCGGGACGAGATCGACGCGCTGCAGGTGCTCGGCATCGACCCGATCCACCGGCTCGTCGTACCGCGGGTGCTGGCGTCGATGGTCGTGGCCGTCCTGCTCAACGGCCTCGTCTCGGTGGTCGGTGTCGCGGGCGGCTACTTCTTCAACGTCGTCCTCCAGCACGGCACGCCCGGCGCCTACCTGGCGTCCTTCACCACCCTTGCCCAGCTGTCCGACCTGTGGGCGGCGGAGATCAAGGCGCTGGTGTTCGGGGCCATCGCAGCGATCGTCGCCTCGTACAAGGGGCTGACGGCGCAGGGCGGCCCGAAGGGCGTGGGTGACGCCGTCAACCAGTCCGTGGTGATCACCTTCATGTTGCTGTTCGTGACCAACTTCGTGATGACCGCCGTGTACTTCCAGGTCGTCCCGCAGAGGGGTTAGCCGATGAGACCGAAAGACGTCCTCGACCGCCCCCTGCGCTCACTCGAAGAGCTGGGCGCGCAGCTGTCCTTCTACGGGCGCTCCCTGGCCTGGACGGGCCGCACCCTGCGCCGCTACAAGAAGGAGATCCTGCGGCTGCTCGCCGAGGTGAGCTTCGGGCGCGGCGCGCTCGCCGTCGTCGGCGGCACGGTCGGCGTGATCGCGTTCCTGTCCTTCTTCACCGGCACCGAGGTCGGCCTCCAGGGCTACGCGGCCCTCAACCAACTCGGCACCTCCAACTTCGTGGCGTTCCTGTCGGCGTACTTCAACACCCGGGAGATCGCCCCGCTGGTGGCTGGACTCGCCCTGTCCGCGACGGTCGGCGCGGGGTTCACCGCGCAGCTCGGCGCGATGCGGATCAGCGAGGAGACCGACGCGCTGGAGGTGATGGGCGTCCCGTCGCTGCCGTTCCTGGTGACGACGCGGATGGTCGCCGGCTTCGTCGCGGTGATTCCGCTGTACGTGGTCGGGCTGCTGTCCTCGTACCTGGCGGCCCGCACCATCACCACCGGCTACTACGGACAGTCCACCGGCACGTACGACCACTACTTCCACCAGTACCTGCCGCCCGTCGACGTGTTCTGGTCCTTCGGCAAGGTGATCGTCTTCGCCCTGCTGATCATCCTGGTGCACTGCTACTACGGCTACCACGCGAGCGGCGGCCCGGCCGGCGTCGGCGTCGCGGTGGGCCGGGCGGTGCGGACCTCCATCGTCGCCGTCAATGTCCTGGACTTCTTCCTGAGCCTCGCGATCTGGGGCGCCAACACGACCGTACGGATAGCGGGGTGAGACCGGTGCATACGCACAGAACGAGGCTCAGGCTGTACGGCATCGCGTTCCTCGCCGTGCTCGCGCTGCTGCTGTCGCTCGCGGTGGCCGTCTACCGGCAGGCCTTCACCTCCGTCGTGCCCATCACCCTGGAGGCCGGCACCCTCGGCAACCAGCTCGAGCCACGCGCCGACGTCAAACTGCGCGGGCTGCTGGTCGGCGAGGTGCGCGAGGTGCACGCCGACGGCACGAAGGCGACCCTCGACATCGCGCTCAAGCCGCAGTACGTGTCGTACATCCCCTCGGACGTCCACGCGCGGCTGCTGCCCAAGACGCTGTTCGGCGAGAAGTACGTCGACCTGGTCGCTCCCTCCGACGCCGCGCACCCGCCGGCCCGGCCCATCCGAGCGGGCGACGTCATCACCCAGGACCGCACCAGGGCCGGCATCGAGGTGCAGCAGCTGATGAACGACCTGCTGCCGCTGCTGCGCACGGTCCGGCCGGGCGAACTCGACGCCACCCTCTCGGCGTTCGCCACCGCACTGGAGGGGCGCGGCGACCGGATCGGCGGCAACCTCGCCCGGGTCGAAAGCTATCTGCGCCGCCTCAACCCGCACATGCCCTCCCTCAAGGAGGACATCACGCGGTTCGCGGACGTCGCCGAGTTGTACGGCGACGCCGCCCCGGACCTGATGCGCATCCTGCGCAACACGGTCACCACCAGCCGGACGATCGTCGAGAAGAAGGACCAGTTGGCATCGGCTCTGCGTGCGACCGCCTCCGTGGCGGGCACAGCGAACGACTTCCTGACCGAGAACGGCGACCGGCTGATCACCCTGGGACGGGTCTCCCGCCCCACGCTGGAGTTGTTCGCCCGCTACTCCCCGGAGTACCCGTGCCTGTTGCAGGGCCTGGTCCGGCAGGAGAAGGCGTCCGAGGACGCGTTCCGGGGCGGCGAGATGCGGATCACCCTCGAGGTCGTCCGGCCCCAGGGAGCGTACCGGCCCGGTGAGGAGCCGGTGTACGGCGAGCGGTCCGGCCCGGACTGCCGCGGCCTGCCGCATCCGCAGGTGCCGGGGCCGAAGCCTCGTCTCCACGACGGTACGTCGGCCGGAGGTTCCGGCGGCGCACCTCCCGGAGGTTCCGGCGTGTCCGCCACGCGGGCCGAGCAGCGGGCCGTCGGTTCCCTCGTGGCCCCGGTCATGGGCGTCCCCGTGGACCGGGTGCCGCCCGTGGCGACCCTGCTGTTCGGGCCGCTTGCGCGCGGGACGGCGGTGAGTGTCGCATGAGCGGGTCAGGAGCCCGGCAGACCGCCGCCCCGCTGGTCAAGTTCAGCCTCTTCGCGCTGGTCACGATCGCGGCGACGGCGCTGCTCGCCGCCACCATCGTCAACGTCTCCCTCACCTCCAAGGAGACCTATCACGCGGTGTTCACCGACGTCACCGGGCTGGAGACCGGCGACGACATCCGGGTGGCCGGAGTGCGGGTGGGAGAGGTCGAGGGCATCCGGATCAAGGACCGGACCCTGGCGGAGGTCACCTTCACCGTCAGCGCGGAACGGCCGCTGCTCGCCGGGACCCGTGCGGTCGTCCGCTACCGCAACCTGGTCGGGCAGCGGTACGTCGCGCTCACCGACAGCCCGGGCGACGGCACCACCCGGCTGGGCCCGGGCGGCACCATCCCGCTGTCCCGGACCCGGCCGGCGCTGGACCTCAACGCCCTGCTGAACGGCTTCAAGCCGCTGTTCGCCGCGCTCAGCCCGAGCGACGTCAACCAGCTCGCCACCGAGATCGTCCGGACCCTCCAGGGCGAGGGCGGCACGGTGAACAGCCTGCTCGCGCACACGGCGTCGCTCACCAGCACCCTCGCCGACCGCGACAAGCTGATCGGGTCGGTGATCGACAACCTCAACACCGTCCTGGAGACGCTCGACAAGCGCGGCTCCCGTTTCTCCGGTCTGCTCACGCAACTGCGCCGGGTGGTCTCGGGGCTGTCCGCCGACCGCAAGCCCATCGGGGAGTCGCTGGTGAGCATCGGCGACCTCACGGACGTCACGTCGGGGCTGCTGAAGGACGCGCGTCCACCGCTGAAGGACGACATCGCCGGGATCGGCGATCTCACCGGAACGCTTAACAAGAACGAGAACACCGTGGAGGGCGTCCTGAAGCGGCTGCCGAACAAGCTCGAGAAACTGACGGGCACCGCCTCGTACGGCTCGTGGTTCAACTTCTACCTCTGCGACTTCGACGGCCGGATCGTGCTGCCGAAGACGAAGCAGGTGATCACCCCGGACATGCACGTGGCGCGGGCGAGGTGCGGCGGATGAGCACGCGCATCGGGCGGGGCACCGCCCGCCGCCCCGAGCCGCTGGTGAGGGTCCGGGTCCTGCCGCCGAAGCTGCCGAAACTCCCCAGGCTGCTGCCCAGGCGCGCACCCCGCCCCGAACCCCTCGTGAAGGTGCGCGTCCTGCCCCCGAAGCTGCCGAAACTCCCCAGGCTGCTGCCCAGGCGCGCACCCCGCCCCGAACCCCTCGTGAAGGTGCGCGTCCTGCCGCCGAAGCTGCCCAGGATCCGGCTCGAGCTCCCACACCTGAAGCCCTTCCGCATGGGTGCACCTCCCAGCGGTAGCCGGGGGAGGAACCCGGTCGTCGTCGGCGCCGTCGGCCTCACCGTCCTCGCGCTGCTCACTGTCGCTGCCTTCAACGCCGACAGCCTGCCGCTGATCGGCGGCGGTGACACCTACAGCGCGGCCTTCTCCGAGGCCGGCGGGCTGAAGCCGGGCGACGAGGTACGGATCGCCGGGGTCAAGGTCGGCAAGGTCGCGGAGGTCGACCTCGACGGCGACCACGTCAAGGTGACCTTCAAGGTGAAGGGGAGCCCGGCGTTCGGTACCGACACGGGTGCGGCGATCCGGGTCAAGACGATCCTCGGCGCCAAGTACCTGGCCCTGTACCCGAAGGGGCCCGGCCGGCTGAAGGCGGGCGGCGAGATCCCGCTCCGGCGGACCGTGTCGGCCTACGACGTCGTCCAGGCCTTCAGCGACCTGACGACCACCAACGAGGAGGTCGACACCGACCGGCTCGCGAAGGCGCTGGACACGATCTCCGTCACCTTCCAGGACTCCCCAGAGGAGGTGCGGGCGTCGATCAAGGGGCTGTCGCGGATCTCCCGGACCGTCGCAGCCCGTGACAAGGCTCTGCGCGGACTCCTCGACCATGCGAACGGCGTCACCAAGGTGCTGGCCGGTCACACGAAGGACTTCTCCGCGCTGGTGAAGGACGGCGACGCCCTGTTCAAGGAGATCGACAAGCGGCGCACAGCGATCCACGCGCTGCTCAAGAGTTCCGCGCTGCTGGGCATCGAGTTGTCCGGCCTGGTCGACGACAACAGCAAGGTGATCGGGCCCGCGCTGAAGAACCTCAACACCTTCGTGACGATGCTCGAACGCAACCAGGCGAGCCTCGACCGCAGCGTCCGGCTGCTCGCCCCCTACGTCCGGCTCTTCACCAACACTCTCGGCAACGGGCGCTGGTTCGACTCCTACATCCAGAACCTGGTCGCCGCCCCGGTCACGCCCCGGACGGGAGGCGCCCGATGACCCGCAGACTCCTGGCCCTGTTCACCGCGCTCGCGATCCTCGTCGGCCTCGCCGTCGTCCTCTGGCCGGGCCCCGGCCCCGTCCGCGTCACGGCGTACTTCCCGCGCACCGTCGGCATCTACGCCGGCTCCGACGTCCGCGTCCTCGGCGTCCGCATCGGCGAGGTCAGGAAGATCACGCCGGAGGGCGGCCGGGTACGGGTCGAGCTGGAGTACGACCGGGGCCGCAAGGTGCCGGCCGGCGCACAGGCCGCCATCGTCAACTCCTCCGTCGTCAGCGACCGTTACGTGCAGCTGCTGCCGGTGTACCGCAAGGGCGCGGTGCTGCGGGACGGAGACGTCATCCCCGAGTCCCGTACGGCCGTCCCCGTGGAACTCGACCGGATCTTCGACAGCCTGCACACCACCGCCGAGGCGCTCGGCCCGAACGGCGCCAACAAGAAGGGCTCGCTGTCCCGGCTGCTCGGGGTGAGCGCGGACAACCTCCAGGGGCAGGGCGAGAACCTCCACCGGACGGTGCGGGACCTGTCCCAGGCGGTCACCACGCTGTCCGACGGGCGCGGCGACCTGTTCGGGACCGTGCGGAACCTTCAGGTGTTCACGGCCGCGCTGGCTGCGGACGACACCAGCGTGCGGTCATTCAACAGTGACCTCGCCGTCGTGGCCGGGCAGCTCGCGGGGGAGCGCAAGGATCTCGCGGCCGCGCTGAAGTACCTGGCCGCCGCGCTCGGCGACGTGTCCGGCTTCGTGAAGGGCAACAAGAAGGCGCTGACCTCGGACGTGCGGGGCCTGGCCAAGGTCACCAAGGTCCTCGTAACCCAACGGAAAGCTCTGGAGGAGCTGTTGACCGTCGCCCCCACGGGCCTGTCGAACCTGCAGAACGCCTACAACCCCGCCGCCGGCACTCTCGACACCCGCAACAACGCGCAGTCCTCGCAGGATCCGGCTTCCCTTCTCTGCTCGATCCTGAAGACGACCGGCAAGGACCACGACGACTGCGCCGGGCTGAAGAAACTCCTCGACTCCCTCCCCGAGCTTCCGTCGACTCCCGCGTCGACGGGCACGGTCGACAAGACCCTCGGCGGAATCCTGAAGGCACCGGCATGAGCGCGCGGCGCAAGGGCCGGACGGCCGCCTGGGCGGCGGTCGGCTCGCTGCTGCTGACCGGCTGCGAGTTCAACGGCTGGTACGACGTCCCGCTCCCCGGCGGCGCCGCCTCGGACGGTCACGCCTACCACGTCACCGTCGAGTTCCGGGACGTCCTGGACCTCGTGCCGCAGTCGGCGGTCAAGGTCAACGACGTGACCGTCGGCGCGGTGGAGAAGGTGGAACTGGACGGCTGGCACGCCCGCGTGCGGCTCCGGGTCGCCGACTCGGTGAAGCTGCCCGGCAACGCGGTCGCCGATCTGAGGCAGACCAGCATGCTCGGCGAGAAGTACGTCGCCCTGTCCGCGCCGGCCGGCACGCGGCCCCTCGGACGGCTCCGCGACGGCGACCGCATCCCGCTGTCCCGCAGCGGCCGCAACCCGGAGGTCGAGGAGGTGCTGTCGGCCCTGTCCGCGCTGCTCAACGGCGGCGGGGTGGCCCAGCTGAAGACGATCACCGTCGAGTTGAACAAGGCCCTCGGCGGCCGCGAGGACCGGGTCAGGTCCCTGCTGAGGCAGCTCGACACGTTCCTCGGCGGCCTCGACGACCAGCGGGCGGAGATCGTGCGCGCGCTGAAGGGCGTCGACCGGCTCGCGAAGCGGCTGAAGAAGGAGAAGAAGACGATCGCCCTGGCCGTCGACACCATGCCGCCCGCCCTGAAGGCCCTCGCCGACCAGCGCAAGGACCTGACGAAGATGCTCACCGCCCTGTCCGGGCTCGGCAAAACCGCCACCAAGGTGGTGAATGCCTCCCACGATGACACCGTCGGTGACCTGAAGAAACTCCAGCCCATCCTGCGGGAGCTGAACAAGGCGGGTGACGACCTGCCCGACTCCATGGAGATCCTCACCACGTACCCGTTCCCGCGCAACGCGACGGATGCCATCAAGGGCGACTACGTCAACCTGAAGATCACCGCCGACCTCGACCTGGCGGACCTCTACGGCAACGTCACCGGCAAGCCCGGCAAGGGCAGGAAGTCCCCGGACCCCGGAGCACCGCGTCATCCCAGCCTTCCCACTCCTACCCTGCCGTCCCTCCCGTCCCTGCCGTCCACCCCGTCCCTGCCTTCGACCCCGCCCGTGCCCTCCGCGCCTCCGACGCCCTCCGACGGCAGCAGCCTGCTGTGCCCGCCGGTGTGCACCGCCGCCTACAGCACCGGGGACGACTCGAGTCACCTCCCGCCAGGGATCGACCTCGGCCTCGCCGAACTGATGCTGAAGGGGATACTGCCGTGATCACACGCACGGTCAAGGCCCAATTGCTCGCCTTCGCGGCCGTCACCGCCCTCGGGGTGTCGTACGTCGGCGCCCGGTACACGGGCCTCGCGGACGAGGTCCTGCACCGCGGGTACACCGTGCGCGCCGACTTCGCCGAGTCCGGAGGCATCTTCTCCGGCGCCGAGGTCACCTACCGGGGCGTGCCGGTAGGCCGCGTGGGCGATCTGCGGCTGACCGGGTCCGGGGTCTCGGTGGCGCTCAAGATCGAGGACGGCGCCCCGAGGATCCCGGCCGACACGCTCGCGGTGGTAGCCGACCGTTCGGCGGTGGGCGAGCAGTACGTCGACCTCCAGCCGCGGCGGTCGGGCGAGCCGTACCTCACGGATGGCAGCCCGATCCCGCGCAGCCGCACCCGGACCCCGCTGCCGGTCACCGACCTTGTCCTCAGCCTCGACCGACTGGTCAACTCGGTCGGCAAGGACGATCTGCGGGTCACCGTGGACGAGCTGGGCAAGGCCTTCGCCGGCACCGGACCGAACCTGAGCCGGCTGGTGGACTCCGGCAACGCGCTGGTGGAATCGGGATCCGAGTCGCTCCCCCAGACGGTCTCGCTGATCGAAAACTCGCGGAAGGTGCTCAAGACACAGGCTGACCAGGGTTCGGCCATCAAGTCGTTTTCCCACGACCTGGCCACGCTCACCGAGCAACTGAAGTCGAGCGACGGCGATCTGCGCAGGCTGATCGGCAACACCACGCCCGCCGCCCAGCAGTTGGACTCCCTGCTGAAGTCCACCCGGCCGCACGTACCGGTCCTGCTGGCCAACCTCATCAGCGGCGGCCAGATCACCCTGGCCCGGCTGCCCGGCGTCGAACAAGCCCTGGTCACGCTTCCGCTCACGGTCGCGGGCAGCTACACGGTCATCCCCGGCGACGGCACCACCCACTTCGGCATGACCGTGAACGCCGACGACCCTCCCGCGTGCACCCAGGGCTACGGCACCCAGCGGCGCGACCCTGCCGACACCAGCACCCGCCCGGCGAACACCGACGCGCGCTGCACGGTACCGCGCGGCAGCAAGACCTCCGTGCGTGGTGCCCAGAACGCGCCCGGCCCGACCACCAGTCGGTACAGCGCCGACCAGGCCGCCTTCGTGGCCCCCTACGACCCGGAGACGGGCACCGTGACCGGCCCGGACGGAACGCCCGTCGAGATCGGCTCGACGGGCGGAGAACAGACCGTGTTCGGAAAGGAGTCGTGGCAATGGCTGCTCGTTGGACCGATGGCGTGACAGGGAGCCGGGCGAGGCTGCTGTCGGCGGGGCTCGTCGCCACGACCGTGCTGACGACCGTGCTGTGTGTCTGGCTGGGCTTGAAGCTGGCCGACCAGCGCGCGGCCGAACAGCGCCGTCAGGACATCCTGGCGGCGGCCCGCCAGTCGGCGCTGAACTTCACCTCGCTCGACTACCGGCACTACGACCGGGACAGCGGCAATGTGCTGAAGGGCGCCACCGGCGAGTTCAAGAAGCAGTTCGCCGCGCAGACCGCACAACTGACGAAGCTGGTTGCGCAGAACAAGTCGGTTTCACAGGGGCAGGTCCTGGAATCGGGCATCGTGCGGTCCGACGCGCGCTCCGCCCGGGTCCTGGTCGTGGCCGACAGCAAGGTGACCAACATCGGGGCGCCCCAGGGCCAGGCGCGCACCTACCGCCTCCAGCTCGACCTCACGCGCGTGGCCGGCCGCTGGCTGACCTCCGATGTCACGTTCGTGGGCTGAACCGACTGTGAGGCCATCAATGAGGAGAGACACCGTGGCGATTCCCACCTCCCGCACCCGCGGGACCGGCTCACCGGCCCGGCGCACCATGACTGCGGCCGCCCGCGCGGCAGCCAAGCGCGCCGGACGGCCCGTGCGCCCCGAGCGCGGCGCCCACCAGGAAGCGCAGACTCCCGCCGGGCGCACCCTGCTCGTCGAGCCCTCGACGAACGGCTGGGAGGGCCCGTCGGAGCCCGAGTCGTTCGAGGAGGAGCCAGAGGACGGCGCGCGCCCGCGCAAGGCCGGCAGGCCGGGCGTGCTCACCGTAGTGCCGAGCGTCGTCCTCGTGGCGGCCCTGATTGCGGCCGCCGTACTCGGGTGGCAGTACTCGCAGGAGCGGCAGACGGAGCAGGCCCGCGGCGAGGCCATGGCAGCCGCGCGTAAGGCGGCGCCGGTCGTGCTGTCGTACGACTACCGGCACCTGGATCGGGACTTCTCCCGGGCCCGCGCCCTGCTGACCGGGCACTTCCGCGACCAGTACGGCAAGACCACGAAGGCGGCGGTCGCGCCAACCGCGACGAAGTATCACGGCGTGGTGAAAGCCACCGTGGCCACACCCGCCGACGGCAGCGCCCCGGCGGTGTCCGTCGTGTCGGCCACGCCGGACCGGGCCGTCGTGCTGCTCTTCGTCAACCAGGTCACCCAGAGCACTCAGGTTCCGCAGCCCCGGCTGGACCTCAACCGGGTGCGTATGACGCTCACCCGCACCTCCGGCGGCTGGAAGGTGAGCGGCGTCGACGCCCTCTGACCAGGCCTCCGTATGTGCTGTTGCGCAGTCGTGCGGGGAGTGGGGGGCGGCCCGGATGGTATGGCGTGCCCGCGGGCGCCCTTCGGCCTCCTTCGAGAAGAGTTCCGTTTCTCGCGACGGACGCCGCCTGCCTCGCCGTAGAGCAGACGAAGGCATCACCCCTACCGCCACACACCACCACCTTTCGTCCGACTCGCGAACCCACGAGGTACCTGTGGCTCTCCTCTCCACGCTCCGTCTTCACCACCGCCCGCGATCGCGGGGGCGTCTCGCCATCGGGTTGCTGGCGCTCATCGCCGGAACCCTGCCGAGTGCGGCCGCCGACGCCGCCACCCCGCCCTCCGGATCGGTCAGCGACACCGCGCCCACGACCACATGGAGCGCCGGTCCCTTCGCCGTCCCCAACGTCTCTGGCACTGCGGGGACGGTGAGCTGCGCGACTGCGCAACCCTGCGACGACTACGCCCTCAAGGTGTCGGTGCCCGCGGACTACGACGCCGGTCACAGCCTGCGCATCGGCATCAGGTGGCCGGACTCCGCCGCAGACTTCGACCTGTACGTCCTCGATGCGGACGGCCGGGAGGTGGCCGCCTCAGCCTCATCCAGCGACCCCGAGACCGTGCTGCTTCCGGCGGTCTCGGCGTCGTACACCGTGCGTGTGGTGCCGTACGCGCCGCTTGGCGACAGCTTCACCGGCACCGCAAGCCTGATCACCGCTCCGGTCGATCCACCGCCGAGTACGGCCACACCACCGACGTACGCGAACTCCTGGGCATCCGATGGCATCGCGAACGCGCACAACGCCGGTGAACCCTCGATCGGCGTCGACCGTGCGAGTGGCGCCGCGATGTTCCAGGCGTACACGTCGACGCTCAAGGTCACCTACGACAGTGCCGGTGCCGCCACATGGCAGGACAAAAGCGCGAGCGCGGCCAACGGCTGCCCCCAGGGCAGCACCACCAGCCTCGACCCGATCCTGTTCACCGACCCGGTCACCCACCGCACCTTCGAGTCTCAGCTCGCCGGCAAGACCGCGCTGACCTGCTACACCGACGACGACGGTGAAACGTGGACGCCGACAGGCGGCTCCGGCATCAACTCCGGTGTGGACCACCAGACCATCGGTGGCGGTCCCTTCGCCCCGGGCGGACCAGGCGCCCTCACGTCGTACCCGGACGCCGTCCTCTACTGCTCGCAGGACATCGCTGATGCCTCCTGCGCGGTCAGCCGGGACGGCGGTCTGACGTACGGGCCCGCCGTACCGATGTACTCGCTGCTGGACTGCGGCGGCCTGCATGGGCATGTGAAGGTCGCCCCGGACGGCACGGTGTACGTGCCCAACAAGGGCTGCGGTGACCATCAAGCCGTGGCCGTCTCCGAGGACAACGGGCTGACGTGGGCCGTCCGCACGAACCCGTCCAGCACGGCCGCTGACTCGGACCCGAGCGTGGGCATCGGAGCCGGCGGGACTGTCTACCTGGGCTACCAGCACAGCGACGGCACGCCCCGTATCGCCGTCAGCCACGACAAGGGCATGACGTGGCTGTACGACCAGAACGTCGGCGCGTCCCTCGGCATCAAGAACGTCGTCTTCCCGGCCGTGACAGCGGGTGACGACAACCGCGCCGCCTTCGTCTTCCTCGGCACCACCACGGGCGGCAACTACCAGGACCCGGCCTTCCAGGGCGTGTGGCACCTATACGTGGCCACCACCTACGACGGCGGCCAGTCCTGGGTCACCGCCGACGCCACCCCCACCGACCCCGTCCAGAAGGGCTCGATCTGCACGGGCGGCACCACCTGCGGCAAGGACCGCAACCTCCTGGACTTCATCGACGCGACCACCGACGCCCAGGGCCGCGTGCTCGCCGCCTACGCCGACGGCTGCACCGGCACCTGCGCGACCGGAGGTGCGCAGAACTACGACGCGCTGGCCTCCATCGCCCGCCAGTCCTCCGGTAACACGCTGTACGGCGCGTACGACGCCATGGTCAGCGGCAAGCACAAGAAGCCCGGAGGAGACCAGTAGATGAGACCGTCGCTCTCGGCTGCCGTACTGGCAGGAGCCGTCCTCAGCCTGGCCGCGGTCACCGGATGCTCGGCAGCGAGCAAGCACGCCGAGCGCCCGGGGGCGACGCCGTACCCGGCGAAGCGGGCAACCGATCCGCCGGCCCGGAACACGGCCGGTGCCGCGCCCGACAGCTGTCCCACGGCCGCCTCACTGCCGCTCCCCAAGGACTTCCCGGAGAACTTGCCGATGCCCGACGGCGCGGTCGTGACCTCGGTGGAGCACCGCACCGGCGGTCGACTCGTCGTCGCTACCGTCGTACGGGGCGGCTTCGACACCACCCTGGCGTTCCTGCACACGCAGCTGCCCAAGGCCGGCTACATCCCTGAGGAGGGCGAAGTGGAGGAGGACGACGCCGAGTCGGACTTCTCCACCGCGACCGTCCGGGGTCGCTGGGCCCTGCGGAAGATGCCCGACTGCGCGGGAGGGGTGTACCTGACGTACCTGACGGCTGCCGCCTCCTGAACCCAGCCCGGCCGAGCCCTGTCCCCGGCCGGTTAAACTGCAAGGGGCCGGTCACGCGGGACCGACCGAACCGCCGATGGCATCGGCAGCCAGGTGGCTAGGGGGCCCTCGGGGAACAGAAACACGCGTCTGCCGAAGCAGACTCGCCACATGAAATGAACTTTCAGGGTGCAGGTGAGGGCTGAGTGGCCTCGGGAAAGCCCAGCTGGTCGAGCAGCGTGCTGAAGAGGTCTTCTGTGAAGGTCTCGTGCGAGCGCAGCAGCTCTTCGATGCTGGCTGTCTCCGGCGTGACGGGGGTGCCGGCGGCCGCGGCCCAGGCAACGGCGCCCTCGGCGTCGGCGGGTATCTCGGCGTCGAGCTCGGCGCGTTTATGTCTGACGGCCTCGTGGAACTCCGGCGTGTCCAGCCACATAAGTTGATCTTCGAGGTCCTCGGGCTCTTCGGCCAGAAGCCTGGCGGCGTTGTCGAGGTTAAGCCATGCCTGCCAGCGCTGTCCGGTGGTGTCCAGCCCGGTCACGAGAGCAAGGGAACTGTCGGAGACGTCGGCGACGCAGGCCGGTGCCCTGCTCCACTCAACCAGGACAGGCAGGTCCGCGTCGTCCCAGATCCCGGAATCGATCTGGAGCGTCTGCCAACCGCCCGGCCGTGACTCCCACGCGTGCAAGGTTGCCTTGAGTTCTTCGCCGAGGCTGTCGAACACGGGAGCTTCCAGCAGAGGGCGGTCGCTGCGAGCAAAGACCAGGTGACCCGAGAATCCCACGGCAGTTCCTCCTTCAAGGTGTTGGACGCACCATATGGGCTGCCGCTGACAGCACGGGCATGGTCAGCATCTCGCGGCCCGCCAGGCTCATCTGCTGAGACGGCGATACCCGATGAGTGCTGCGGCGGAGGCAACGAACACGAGGAAGTGCCCGGCTTCGCGTTCATGGCGGCGGTGCAGACGTCGCCGGCCATCCCGCTGGGACACGGCTCTCTCGACCCCCAGCGGTGGCGGCCCAGCCGCGGTGAGGACTCGACTCCCTTGCGGGCGATGCGGTGGCGGATGCCGCGTCCGCGAAGGCATCGGCGCGGGTGGTCGTAGTCGTAAGCGTTCAACAAGAAGTACCGCGACAGCGGTGAACTCCTCGGCGCCTATGGTCTGGCGGATGCGGCCAACGCCCAGCTCGTGCCCCGTAAGGGCGACGCCCCGGCGGTCACGGACGGCCCGTACCTGGATACCAAGGAGTACGTCGCCAGCTTCTACCTGCTGGACCGCGACAGCCTTCAGCGGGCGCAGGCGATCGCCGCGGACATGCCGTTCGCCGACGTGGAGCCGGTCGAACTGTGGCCCGTCCTGCACGAGTCCGCGGCGGACGTGTGACCGCCGAGCGCCACGGCGTCGAGGACCTGCTGCGCGAGCTGGCGCCGCAGGGTCCTCGGGGCGCTCGTCCGCCGCTACGGCGTCTTCGACGCGTGTGAGCCCAAGTCGACCGAGGTGAGGATGGCGTCAGCGCCCTTGTCTGACCTCGATGCCAGGTCTCTGGCGTCCGGTGCGGCGCTAATCGTCGTCCGGCACGGTCGGCAAGGTGGGCCGGGGACCTTCGTCGGGCACAACTACCAGGCGTACGGCCATGTGGCGTGATTCGGGTGGGTGGTCGTCGGGCTCGGTCAGGTACTTGCGCAGCAGCGTCTGGTATTCCTCGATGAACGAGGCGACCTGCTCCTTCGTCATCCGCAGCCCGGAGCGATGTATCTGGTTCCAACCTGCGGAGGAGTCGTAACCGGCGTATGCGCTCACGACCAGGTTCAGGTCATGGGTCATCTTGAGCGCGCCGATCTTCACAGCGGCCTCGCGTTCGTCTGCCGTCAACTCCAGGCCCGGCGGAGTGAAGATGTCCGTCATGAGCGACTTCCACCAGCGTTCCCTGCCGGTGGACCGCTCCTGGATCTCGGCGATCAGTTTGAGGTCAGCGAGTTTGCGCAGGTGGTAGCTGGTGGTGCCGGTGCTTTCGCCGAGTGCCTTGGCGACGCTGGTGGAGTTCGCTTCGCCGTGCTCGCCGAGGTAGCTCAAGATGTCGCGGCGCACCGGGTTGGACAGTGCCTTGTAGAAGGCTTTGAGGTCCGGGCCGGTGAGCACTCTCTTCTCAGGGCGCTCGACCATGCCGATCAGTGTACTGCAGAGACTCTCTGCGGTTACTGCAGAGAGTGTTTGCAGAATATCTCTGCGATCGTTACTTTGATTCAACAGCGCGCCAATGGGCGCCTGGACGCTCGGGGGTTGAGATGCGAAAAAACCTGTTCGGGAGGCTGTTACTGGCCGCAGGGCTGGCGCTGGTGCCGTGGCTCGCGGTGCTGTGGACGACATTGCCGGACCCCTATCCGGCGCAGCACTGGCGGGTCGCCTGGGTCGCCTGGGTCGCCTGGGTCGGCTTGGATGCGTTGGAGACCGCCGGTCTGCTGACGTCGGCGGTGCTGGTCCGGCGTAGCGACCACAGGGCGCCGCTGGCCTCGATCGGGACGGCCGTGTTGTTACTGGTCGACGCCTGGTTCGACGTCATGACGGCCGGGCACCACGTCGCCATCTCGCTGGCGCTGGCCTGCACGCTGGAACTCCCTCTGGCGGCATTGTGCGCTGTCGTCGCACTGCGACCGCCGGTGGTGGCGGCCGTTCGGGCAACTGCGGTGCAGCGGGTGGCCCTCTATGTCTGAATCACTGGATGCTCAGACGCGGGACGAGATCGACGATCAGGTCGCCGAGGCGTTCGACGCCTACCTGGCCGACAGGCTGGCCGAACCGGGGCCATTGCGCGCGTCACTGGCATCGAGCCGCAGCACCAGGCTAGTGCTGGGCACAGTCGGATTGGGTGCACTTGCCACGGCGCTGGCACCGGACGGAAACATCGTCGTCTGCTGGATCTGGGGCGCGATCGCGGTGACAAATGTCGCCTGGCTGCTGACCGCACGCCACAGGTGACGGTCCGTGGACCAAGCCCTCGCCTACCAGGTGATCGCACTTGGTCCACTAGACAAGTACCGCACCTGGATTGAGAAGTCCTCCGCCGCCCGCGGGACGATGATGGCCAGCCGCGCCACCCCGCCCATGGAGCTCTCCGCGCTTCGCGAGATCACCGAGGGCGGCTACCGCCTCTACGCCGGCGTCTTCCTCACCGGGTGCCGCGACGCGGCCCTCGAGGAATCCTACGACCAGCTCTGGCCGTGGTGGGCAGATGGGACCGTGAACGCCATGGAGCTGTCGGGAGTCGAGGACATGGCCACGAGGAAGCCCACGCCCCAACCCCGCCCTGGACAGGCTGCTTGAGCAGGCACGATGGACTCGCACGCAGTTGGAGCAGCAAGTCAATCGGCTCGGTCCCCAGGCGGGATTACATCTGACATACGACCGGACGACCGTTGCGCACTGGATTGCCGGTACGCCACCGAAACCCGAGGTCAGGCCGCTCATTCTTGAGGCGCTGTCCGCAAGGCTGGGGGCGACCGGTCACCCATGCGGAAGCCGGGCTTCAACCGGGCCGGCCCGATGACACCGTTCAATCGGTCGACGCTGTCGAGGAGTTGATCGACCTATGTACGCGGACATGGACCCATCCCGCCGCGGCGTCCTGGCCACGACCGTCTTCTCTGCTGCCTTATCCGTGCCTGTGTTCCAACGCAGTGCTTGGGCCGCCGACGATCCGGTGACACCGGGCAAGGCCACCACCCGGATCGGGGCCTCCCAGGTCGCCTCGGTTCGGTCGATGACAGAGCGGATCGCGGACATCCTCGACGAGTTCGGAGCCGGCCACGCCCGGCCGATGGCGGCCGCGTTCCTCGTGAACACGGTCGGGCCGTGGCTGCGGGCGCAGGCCTCCGAGATCGTGCACCGGGACATGCTCGCTGCCGCCTCCGACCTGACATATCTCACGGGCTGGATGGCCATGTACGAGAAAGCCCACGGCCTGGGGCAGACGTACTACGTCAAGGCGCTGAAACTCGCCGACGAGGCCGGCGACCACGTCACCTACTGCCGGACACTGCGGGGCATGTCGTTGCAGGCCTCGAGCCTGGGCTACGGGCGAATGGCGCTCCAGTTGGCGGACTCCGCGGCTGAAGCCGCACCGTCGGCCGGCCACGCCTGGTGGCCTTCCTGCGCGGGGAACAGGCCCACGCCGCATCGATGGTGGGCGACCGCAGCCAGGAGGCCCACGCCCGGCTGCGCGGGGCCGAGGAGGCACTCGGCCGCGCGGACAACCGGCGGGACGCCATCGGCGGATACGACCGGACCGCCTACCTCTTCCACGTCTCTCGCGTGCTGAAGGAGGAGGGCGACCTGGCCCCGTACGCGCGAACCGGTGCAGTGCGGGAGCTGAGCGGCCGCATACGAGAGGTCGCAGCGGCCAAGGCCTGAAACTAGGGCGCCTCCGGGGGAGCTGTCGAGGCACCCCGGAGGCGATGCCCTCCACGATACGGCCTACCCGGCATGCGTGGCTGGACAAGCCGACGATCCGGGCCCTACTGCTCCCTGACGGCCTCAGGTTTGTGCGCGGGGACCCTGGCGTTGCGGAGCTTCGCGGGGAGGACCGCGTGCAACCGGGGCCACACCCCGCTGGCCTCGGTCCACACGGTCAGGCGAGTGCCAACAGGTCATGCCCCGAGCCGCCTCGCCCGATAGAGCCACACCGACCAACCCGCCGCCCTGACGCGACGGGGCATAGAATCCGATCCCATGCCGAAGCCTGACGAGCTGATCATTGACATCGCCGCCCTTGTGGAGTCCGGGCAGAGCAGTCAGATGTCCCTGACCGTGGTCACCGGTGGTGCTGTCATCACCGGTCGGCTGGCTCCTGAAGCCATGTGGAGGCAGAGGGTGAGGGAGGTGCTGACGGACTCCGCCCAGCTGAGCGAGTTCTCCGCTGTCTTCGACACCTCCGCGAGGCAGGCCGGGCCGCCCACGCATCTGCACTTCCACGTCGCCCGGATCCTGCAGGGGCCGGTGGGAATCCCGGAGACGGGCGGGATGTACCGCGTCGCGATCGAGGACGTCAGTGCCTGGACCGTGGGCGACTTCAGCTACTCCGACCACTGACCTACCGGGACAGGGCACACGAAGACGCCCGACCGGCCTGGGCCGGTCGGGCCTCACCGCTCTGTTCGGCTCACCCCTGCCCGTACGTCAGGACGTCAGGCCGATCGGCGGAGTGCCGAGCATCGCGGAAGCCCGCTGGTACGAGCCGGCCACGGGGGCAGGTGCGGTGGCGGGGCGGGTGCGGCAGGTGAAGCCGAGTTGGGTCATGACCCGCAGGACTTCACCGGCGCTGAAATCCCGGCGGTCCTGGCGGGTGATGACCTGGCCGACCTGCTTGGCAGGGTGATGGCGTCGTCCGATGATGACGAACTCACTGGTGACCGGCTCGGGTCTGACGCCCTTCATCGATTCCACCACGCCGCTCTTGGTCAGGTCGTACGACGCGGCGGGCCGCCGCACCCGCATGGTCGCCTCCGGTCGCACCGTCGACATGGCATACGACGCGGCGGGCCGCGAACTCACCCGGCACATCGGCGACTTCCTCACCCTGAACAGCACCTACGACGCGCGGGGCCGACTCGTCACCCAGTCCGCCATCGGCCCGAACGACCGCACCCTCCAGCGCCGCGCCTACACCTACCGCGGCGACGGCCATCTCGCCGTCCTCGACGACCAGCTGAACGGCCGGCGCCGCTTCGACCTCGACGCGGTCGGCCGCGTCACCGCCGTTCACGCCGAGGGCTGGACCGAGACCTACGCCTACGACGCCGCCGGCAACCAGACGCACGCCTCCTGGCCCGCCCCGCACCCCGGCCAGGAGGCCACCGGCGACCGCACCTACAGCGGTACTCGCATCACCCGCGCCAGACACGTCCGCTACGAGCACGACGCTCTGGGCCGGATCACCCTGCGCCAGAAGACCCGGCTGTCACGCAAGCCGGAGACCTGGCGCTACGCGTGGGACACGGAGGACCGGCTCGTCCAGGTCACCACCCCGGACGGCACCCGCTGGCGCTACACCTATGACCCGCTGGGCCGCCGCACCGCGAAGCTCCGCCTCGGCCCCGACGGCGACACGGTCGTCGAACGCGTCGACTTCACCTGGGACGGCACGACGCTGTGCGAGCAGACGACGCGGGCCGACGGCCTGCCGTACCCGGTCACCCTCACCTGGGACCACCAGGGCCTGAAGCCCATTGCCCAGACCGAGCGCACCACCGCGGCCGACACCCCGCAGACGGAGATCGACTCCCGCTTCTTCGCGATCGTCACCGACCTCGTCGGATCCCCCCGCGAACTCGTCGACGAACACGGCGACATCGCCTGGCGCACCCGCACCACCCTCTGGGGCGCCACCACCTGGAACACCGACGCCACCACCTACACCCCGCTCCGCTTCCCCGGCCAGTACAGCGACCCCGAGACCGGCCTGCACACAACTACTTCCGCCACTACGACCCCGAAACCGCCCGCTACCTCGCACGGACGTTCGTGGCTCCGTTCAAGCGCGAACGCATGACGTGGATCAAACCGTCATTCCTGTGGATGATGTACCGCTCCGGCTGGGCCCGGAAGCCCAACCAGGAACGCGTCCTGCGCATCGACATCGACCGGGTGGGGTTCGAGTGGGCGCTGGCGCACGCGGCCCTGAGTCACTTCCGCTCCGGTGTGCACGCGGACCGGGACCAGTGGCGCGCGGAGGTCGCCGACTGCCCGGTGCGGGTGCAGTGGGATCCGGACCGGTCGATCCAGCTGGAAGCGCAGCCGTGGCGTGCCATTAAGGTCGGCCTGTCCGGCGAGGCCGTGGACCGTTACGTGGACCAGTGGATCGTGGACATGACGGACGTCACCGGATTGGCTCGCTCGACTCACTCCGCCGTACTCGACGGAAGAACTGCGGACGCCCTGCGCCAGTTGCCGGCCGAGCGCCCATACCCGCTTCCGGAGCACCTCCGCCGCCGACTGGGAGCGGACGGCTGACCGGTTCATCAAGTCGAACGGCATGACGGTGATCGGGAAAGTTGTGCAGCGCGCCTGGTGAAGAATTCCGGGCAGCCCTTCTGGGGAGCCATTTGGTTGCCGACTCGCTCCCGGAGCCCCTTCGACACCCCGTAAGACCACCCGGAAACCTTGTCCCTGACCAGGGAAAAGGCCATCTGCGCTGGCAGGCTCGCCATCCGAACCTCATTCGGGACGAAGAAGTCGCCGCGCAATGTCTCGTCGCGGCGGTTCCGCCGTCGCAGCCTGCTCTGTCTGACGTCAATCGAGCAGCGTGGCTGAGGCCGGTGGGGCAGCGATACACACGCGCGCCTGATCGGTTGACGCACCCGCCATCGTGGCTGACTGTCGTCGGCCGGGGCTCAGACCTGGGTCCGCCGCACACCAGTGCACGCGATCAGCCTGGTGCCGTCATCGGTGAGGAACAGCATGAACGTCCACGAGCCATCGGCAGTCCTGATCTGCCCCAGGCGAACCGGCTGCTGATGCCGAGTGAGCAGCTGCACGGCGCGTTCCAGGTTCGTGGTCTCGATGCCCCGGCGACGCGTGTGCAGCAGTCTGCGTCCATAGACGCGAGCGGGCGATGCGGCGGACACAGCCCCATCCCAGACCACGTAGGAGCCGCCGCAGCGGAGCGCGACCAGAGCGGCTACGGACGCCTCATCGCTGCCGACCAGCAGTCGTTCGAGTCGTTCCCGCTCCATACCCGTCACCCCCGCCCGGATCCTGCTGTACAGCAGCCGGATACAGCAACCACAGCAACCGTCCCCATCCCATGGCGTCCCCTAGAGGCCAGAACGCAACCTGTATGACCGTCTCCGACCCATCTCTCTAAAGCTACGGATCAGAAGGGCACACGGCTGGCGGCATCACGGTCGCCAGCCGCTGTCACGCCGGATGGGTCGTAGTAACGGTCGCCCAGGGGCCGAGCCTGCCCCTTATGAGCACTGTCATACTCCCCGCGTGACCCGCGACCAGGAGCTTGCCGAGCCGATCGATCCCGCGGAAGTACTGGCCGCGACGCACTGGGGTGCCTTGCAGCATGCTTATGGGCCGGCCGACGACGTCCCCGAGATGCTGATCGGGCTCACGGGCCTGGATGAGGGCGTACGGTCTCGGGCGCTGGACGACTTGCATCACGTGGTTCACCACCAG
The DNA here is from genome assembly GCF_040704065.1 of Streptomyces sp. NPDC047869. NCBI lineage: Bacteria > Bacillati > Actinomycetota > Actinomycetes > Kitasatosporales > Streptomycetaceae > Streptomyces > Streptomyces sp. NPDC047869. The sequence continues at coordinate 9,107 of NZ_JBEYRK010000023.1, read as the reverse complement.
AACACCCTGTATACCGCTACGGCCCCGGCCGCCCTGTACGTGGCGGGGATTCTCAGCGATGAGCGCTCACTCCGGTCCGTCCAGAAGGACTCTCGCAGCTTTCCCGGGCCGATGCGTGCCGAGCTGCTGGGATGGCTTGACTCCGTGGCGGATGAGGCAGACGACGAAGCCGCAGCGATCAGTCGCCGTTTCGGCTTCCCTCCGGAGGACTACCCGCCGTTCGTCGAGATCTGCCGCATTCGACCGCGGCTCTTCCGTGCCACGTCTGCGTTTCTCGACGACCCTGACGTCCACGTGCGCGAGGCAGCCGTCTCCACCTGCATCCCGTTGCTGGACGACCCGCGCCTGCTCCACCACCGAGTCGCCTTGGCGCCTCTCTTGCGGGATGTGCTGGCCGCAAGTGCGCTCTGGCAGTATCGCGAGCGGTCGATCGAGGCCCTGACGACCTGGGGTGAGGACACCGCCGGGCTGGAGGTCCGACCCGAGCGGTACTCGTTCTGCTACTCGGAGCTCAAGCCCTCACCGTGGACCGACGAGCCGTGGAACGGTCACGACACCGATCCCCCTTTCTGATGGGCCTTCCCAGCCACGCCGCCGACAGAAGACCGTCTCAGTTTCCGTCTCATTCAGCGACGGACACCACCGTTCAGGCCCGTCCGGCCCGCGGCTTGTGATGAGCACCCGGACGGTCATGAACGCAGGTGAATGCCCCGGCACGGCCCCTGGTGGGCCGCCAACAGACTTGGAAAGCGTGTTGGGGCATAGGCCCAGCGGGCCTACTTGTGTCTACTCAAAGAACAACGCTCGTGTTGCCGTCTAGCTGTCGCAACTGCCCCCCCATCGAGCATCTGAGCAAGATAGCGTGACGGCGGTGCCTGGTCGGTCCTGCCCTCGCGCGGGCCGGGCCACCGTGCAGGGCGTGTGACCGCCAGCGTGGCCCGAGAGTGGCCGTAACAGTTGACTTCGCGGATGCCTCAGCAAGCCCTATTCGCTCATTTCGTATCGAATGCCTGGGCGACGGCGAGGCTGTCTTCGTAGACGTGATGCCGGGTGACAAGGCCGTCTTCGACGGTGAGGCGCAGAGCAAACCGAGCGCGATAAGCGCGTCCGGTAGAGCGAGCAGTCTGACGGATCTCGCCGATCACGACCGCGTCGCGGCCGTCGACGAGGATGCGCTCGATCTCGGTCGATGCCTGCTCGGGCACATGGTGCTCGGCGAGCTCGCGGTAGTGGGCGGCGGCATCGGCACGGGTGGACCGGTGACGGATCCAGGGAGTGGAGGCCCGGCCGTGCTCGGCCTCCGGCCAGTCCAGCTTCCAGTCGCCTTGCTCGGCATACATCTCGGCGATGCTTTCGGGATCGCCCCCGCCGATCCGGCGCAACAGCTCGTCCACGACAGCACGAGTGGTCGCAGATGCGGCTACGGGCATGACTCATCACTCCGATCCGACTTCCGCGTCCGCCTGACGCGGCGAGATCGACATTCTCGCCAGCGCCGACAGAACGGCGCCATTACCTCCCAGGTAACGGGTGCGTGCGTCCGCCGTGCGTCCCACGTGCCGCCTCGCGCGTCGTGCTATCGAGTTCGCACCCGCCACCCACCCGCTTCATGCGTAAGCGATAAGTTCGGGCGACGGATCGGGTCTGCCCTGGCATGACTCGACTCATCGCTGACATCTCCGTCTCTCTCGACGGCTTCGTCACCGGGCCAGACCCCAGCCCGGACAACGGTCTCGGCACCGGTGGCGAGGCCCTGCACACGTGGGCGTTTTCCGACGATCCCGACGACCGCCGGATCCTGCGCGAGGGGACCGCCCGCTCGGGCGCCGTTGTCCTCGGCCGCCACCTCTTCGAGGTCGTCGGCGGCCCGAAAGGCTGGGACGACACGTCCGGCTACGGCGCAGGCGAGGTCGGCAAGCTCGCCTTCGCCGTCGTGACCAGCTCGCCGTCAGAGTCGGTGCGGACGACCAACCTCGACTGGACGTTCGTCACCACCGGTCTCCCCGACGCCGTCACCGCCGCGCGCGAGCGAGCCGTCGCAGCGTCGTCGGACAGCGGCAAGGATCTCGACGTCGTCCTCATGGGCGGCGGCGCCACCGTCTGCTCGGCGTTCGAAGCAGGGCCGGTCGACGCGCTGACGCTGCACCTCGCGCCCATCGTGCTGGGCGCCGGGACACCACTGTTCACCGGTCAAGCACCGCGCACGCTGGTGCAGCGGAGGGTGATTTCGACCTCGACCGCGACCCACCTGACCTACGACGTCTTCCGGTGATCCGATGACCACTGTCAATGCCAATGAGATCGCTTTGGGTATCGAGTCGTTCGGTGACGACGACGCGCCACTCGTCCTGCTCGCGGGCGGGACGACGATGCTCTCCTGGCCCGACGGACTATGCGAGCGCCTCGCCGCCGGCGGGCGCCGTGTGGTGCGCTACGACCTGCGCGACAGCGGGGAGTCGACGACGACGGATCCGGAGGCGCCCGCCTACACCCTGCGCGGCCTCGCCGCCGACGCGGCGGCCCTCGCTGACATGCTCGGCGGGAGGCCCGCACACCTCGCGGGGATAGGTGTCGGCGGAATGGTCGCGCAAGTGGCCGTGCTCGACCACCCCGGCGCGTTCTCGGCGCTCACCCTGATCGGCACCCGTGCGGTTGCCCCCGGCCCGTCCGACGACGACCTCCCCGACCATGACCAGGCGACGATGAGCCGGCTGTTCGCCCGTCCGATGCCCGATTGGACCGACCGCGAGGCGGTCGCGGCGTTCGCTGCCGCCGGCGCGGAGATCCTCGGCAACGACCCCGTCGCCGCGCGCGCGATCGCCAAGCGCATCTGGGACCGCACGCCCGGCACCGCACCCCCGGTCCAGATGGCCAACCAGATGGGCATGGTGTTCTCCAGGCTTGACTGCAAACCCCGCTGGCGCGAGCGCCTGCCCGAAATCGAGATCCCCACGCTCGTCGTCCACGGCCGCCGCGACCCGTTCTTTCCCGTCGGCAACGGCGAGGCGATCGCGCGCGAGATTTCCGGGGCACGGCTGCTCGTCCTCAAGGAGGCCGCCACTGCGATTCCCGATGCGGCGGTCGGCGAGGTCTCCGAGGCAATGCTCGCGCTCGGATAGAGCACGGCGGGTGCCGCGCGGGTCGGGCCGACACGCAGCAGTGACGTCGGCAGCTCGGGCGGAACCGACCGGCGCGCCGCCCAGGAGCAGGCACGTACGTGGCTGGAGCGCTTCGGGGTGCTGGCCCGCGCCCTGGTCACTGGCCCGAAGGTCGGCTGCTGCTTCTGCTGATTCCTGGGCTCGGCTTCCTCGGGCAGCGCGCGCCTGGGTGCCGTGCACCGCGACCGCCGTATGGCCAGGTTGCCGCTCTAGGGCGGGTGCGTCGGATCGCCGCGCTGGAGTCCGGGCCCGCGTGCCTCGTGGGCTCGTTCCTGGGCATCGCGGCGGGGGGCAGGATTCGCGCTGTACGCCGACCGGTTCCCGGCGCGGCTGTGGTGCGTGCTGGTTGCCGTCATGCTCGCGGTCCTGGCCGTGGGCGTGGCGGTGAGCCTGACCGCGCTGCGCCGGGTGGTCGCCTCGCCGCTCGGCGAGGTTCGCGCGACACCGCGGCGAACGGGCGGGGACCAGGCGGTCACGCTGGGCGTGACCTTGGTCGTCGTGGCCATGACCGGCGGCACCCTGACGCTCGCATACGGATCCGCGGGGCTGGCGCCGTTGGCCCTGTTCGGCGCATTGCTCCTGGTCGGGGCGGGGGCCGTGTGGTTGAGCGGCGGCATGGCCCGGCTGGCCGGGCGCTGGGGGGCCGCGCGCGCCCAGAGTCCGGCCGTACTTATCGCCGGGGAGCGGCTGTCCGCCGATCCCTGGGCGGCGGCGCGCACCCATGCCGCCGTCCTGATGGCGACGGTGGTGGGAACCGGCTTCATGGGCGTATGCGAGGGATTGCTCCCCGGGCGGCCTGGTGATTCTTGCCAATTTGATCAACGCGTTCGGCACTGGCCTCTACCAGACGGTGAGCGCGATGTACCTGACCCGGTCCGTGGGCCTGACGGCCGCCGAGGTCGGACTCGGGATCAGCGTCGGGGCGGCGGCCGCCGTCGTCGCGGGTCCTCCGCTCGGCCGTGCGGCCGACCGCAAGGGTCCACGCGACCTGCTAGTCGTCACCTTCCTGGTGCAGTGCACGGGTTCGGTCTGCCTCACGCTCGTGCATGGGTTCGCCGTCTTCCTGGCTGTCTCGGTGCTGACGGGCGCCTCGCTGGCCGGCACCAGAGGTGCCCAGGGAGCCCTCGTCGCCCGACTCGTCCCGGCCGACCGGCGCCCACGCACCCGGGCCGTCATGCGGGGAACCGCCAACGTCGGCCTCGCCGTGGGAGCGATGAATCGCCGGCCTGGGACTGGTCGCCGACAGCGGGCCCGGGTACGTCGCCCTGATTCTGGGAGACGCGGCGACCTTCACGCTGGCTGCGCTGACGACCCTGCGCCTCCCGCGGACGGCGGCCGCCGACGGACCTGGGGCCGGTCCGCGGCTCGCCGCCCTGCGCGATCGTCCCCTTTTGATGTTCACTGTGCTCGACGGACTGATGTGGCTGGGGCGAGGACGGGCGCGTGCAGGAACTCCTGGGCCGGGCGGGCGTCCGGTTCACCGGCGCCGGCAGCACGGTATGTGCGGCAGCGTGGCACAAGGACCGGGCACAGGCGACCCTGGGCGCGGCAGGGCTGCCGGTCGCCGAGCGCGCCGTGTGGCGGCCCGCAGCCGGCGAGGTGCTGCAGGACGTACGGCAGATGGTGGCCGCGGGGCCGGTGGTGGCCAAGCCGGTCGCCGACGGCTACAGCGTGTCGGTGCACCGGATCGACTCCCCGCCCCAGCTGGAGTTGGTCGGCGACGAGTTGAGCCAAGACCGGGTAGACCTCCTGGTGGAGCCGTTCCTTCCGGGCCGGGAGTTCACCGTCGCCGTGGTGGGTGACCACGTACTCCCGGTGGTGGAGATCGAACTGACGACCCCACTGTTCGACTACACGGCCAAGTACCAGCCCGGAGGGGTGAGCGAAGTGTGCCCCGCGCCTCGAGCCGGTCATGAACAAGATCCGTGTTCCCCGGCTCGGTGCGGGCCGGCCAAGGCGACGGCCGGACAGCGTTGGTGCCGACAAGGCGTACAGCAACGGACTGATCCGCTGTTACCTGCGACGGCGCGGGATCCGGCACCCTGAAAAGAGCGACACCAAGTCCGCCCGCCAACGCCGAGGTTCAGACGGCGGCCGACCGCCCGGGTTCGACAAGACCCGGTACAAGGCCAGGAACACCGTCGAGCGGGCGATCAACAAGATGAAGCAGTTCCGAGGCGTTGCTACTCGCTACGACAAGCGCGGATACGTCTACCTCGGCACCGTTACCGTCGCTGCACTCCTGATCTGGCTCCGCTCGTGATCGAGGAGACAGGCTCTAGTCGGAGACCAGGCACACGCGCTCGGTCCAGCCTCGTTCGGTGATGTGTTCCTCGCAGGCGCGGAGGCGCCCGTCAAGCGTGGCGGGGTTCTGTGTGACGCATCGGTCGTAGACGTACGCCAGCGGTGGTGCGGCACTCACGGGGACAACACCCACCGATAAGCCGAGTGTGCGGAAGGTGACAAGAGAACACCGCGTCGGTAAGGCAGCGGAAGGATCTGCGGGCGAACTCAGGACCTGTCACATGCCGCACGAAAACCGGTATTGGTTTGCGGCCCGGAATCGCGGTTGCCGACCAGATCACTCCGTTATGGGCAGGCACTCGGCCAGCAGGTCGACGACGTCACGCCAAGCTCGCTGCGCGTGCTGCGGGTGGTAGCCGACGCCGGGGCGCACGGTGTGGTCGACCGTTGGGTGATGAAAGGCGTGCAAGGCGCCGCCGTAGACCACGAGGCGCCAGTCGACACCTGCAGCCTGCATCTCGGCGGTGAATGCGTTCCGTTGAGCGGGCGGCATGATCGGGTCTTCCGACCCGACCCCGGCCCACACTGGGCAGCGAATGCGCGCCGTCTCGCCTGGTCGGCCCGTGGTCAGTGCGTTGACTGTCGCGATCGCGCGCAGGTTGACGCCGTCGCGCCCGAGTTCCAGCGCGATTGCGCCTCCGATGCCGTAGCCGATGGCGGCGATCAGGTCGGGGTCGGTCCGCGGCTCGGCGCGGAGCACGTCGAGCGCCGCGTGGCCGATGTCTCTCATCCGGTCGGGGTCGGCGAGCAGTGGCAGGCAACGGGCCAGCATCTCCTCAGGGTCGCCCAAATAGCGTCCGCCGTGGAGGTCGAAGGCCAGCGCCACGTATCCCAACTCGGCGAGCGCATCGGCCCGGCGGCGCTCGACGTCGCTGAGCCCCACCCCCTCGGGCCCGACTAGGACCGCGGGCCGGTGGTCGACACCGGCCGGGAGCGCGAGGTGCCCGATCATCGTCAGGCCGTCGGCCGCGTATTCGATCGTGCGCGTTGCAACCGTCGTCATGAGCCTGGACTGTAGTGATCGTCGGGCCTGGTCGGGCCGGTGTTCTGCCGCTGGCAGAGGGCAGGTCTCTGGCGTATTCCGGAACCACCCGGTCAGCGGTTCAGTTGCGCCATCAAGTCCCGGTTCGTGGCGCGTGCGGCGGCGAGGTCCTGGTCGCGCTCGGCGAGTTCGGAGCGGAGGTCGAGGATCCGCTGCTCCAGCTCGCCGATCCGGCGGGTGAGTGTTTCGATGTCGGCGGGTGCACCGAGCCCCGAGGCTTCCCAGACGGCCTGGTCGAGTGCTTTGGACAGGCGTCGTTCGAGTCGGGTGATGCGTGCGGAGAGACGGCCGGGATGTGAGGTTCCCGACGTCGGCCAGCACCGACTGGCGGCTGGCCTGGCTCGGCATCCTGCTGCACGCCGGCGCCGACGCCGGTCTCCTGCGCCTGGACATCGACACCTGAGATGTCGGCTTCAGCCTGGCCGGCGTCGCCCTCATCACCAGCGCTCCCGACCAACGCGAACGGGCCGGCCGCCTCCTCGACCTGCTCCTCGACGCCTCCGTTACGGAGCAGGCAGGCCGGCGCCCAGCTCGTGACCCCACCTACCGCCGCGATCCCGCCCGCATGGACCGTGATCGGCACGTGGGCTTCACCAGCAGTTCTCAAAGGCTCGCACCGGAACAACGACAAGACAGACGGCTCACAGTGCAGGCTTCGGGCTCGCTTGTGCCGCAAGAGGGCAAGAGTGTCGGCGTATGAAGCGCGGAGCAGCCGCGGTGGCCATGGGAGGGTTCTTCCTCTTCGGTACCGTATGCCTCATCCTCGGCGCGCTGGCCGGAGCCCGCTTCGAACGGGGCCAGCTCGTCGAACGTCCTACCACCGTGGCAGCAGGATCGACTTCAGCCAAGCGCCCAGGGAGACATCCGCCGTGTCCGACCTCGACAGCCAGGTTCCCTACTGGGATGCCGCCGCGGCCACGAAGACGTTCACCCACCCGCTCCATCTGCCCTGGCTCGACGGAATCAGCAGGCACGGCGCGATCCTCGACTACGGATGCGGATACGGCCGCATCATGAAGGAGCTCGAACAGCGCGGCTTCGGCAACCTCACCGGCGTCGACACCTCACCAGGAATGATCAGCCAGGCACGCCACCTGCACCCCACCATGCGCTTTGCCGCCCTGGACGCCCCACCGGCCTCGCCCCGTCCAGACGCACACTTCGACGCCGTTCTGCTCTTCGCCGTGCTGACCTGCATCCCCGGTGATGAAGCCCAGCATCAGCTGATCGCCGAGCTGAACCGCATCCTCAAGCCCGGCGGAATCCTCTACGTCAGCGATCTTCTGCTGCAAGACGACGAACGCAACCGTAACCGTTACGGCCGCCATGCCGATCACTACGGCAGCTACGGCGTGTTCCAAACCGGCGACGGTGCGGTCTGCCGCCACCACCCCCGCGAGTGGTTCTCCACCCTGCTCGCTGGGTTCCAGACCATCGACACCCGGACCATTACGGTGCCCACCATGAACGGTCACGAGTCGACCGGGATCCAGATCCTCGCCCGCAAGCCCACATCGCCATGAACGCGGCTTAGATCCATAGGTCTTGACTATTACTCGGTTGCGGATCCCTTACATACACGACCCGTGATCCGGCAGGGGTATCACGATCGCCTCGGAACACAGCGCCGCAAGATCCTTGGGCGCCCGAAGCCCGCGCCGATCCGACGCCGAGCGCTCAGCGCTTGGTCTCGTACCTGGTCAGGACCACGCCGTCGGGAAACGCCCGGGTCTCCACCAGGGTCAGGTTCACCCAGTTGTCCAGGGCTGCGAAGAACGGCGTGCCGCCGCCCACCAGGACCGGATGGGTGACGATCACGTACTCGTCGATCAGCCCGGCCCGCATGGCCGCCGCGGCGAGTGTGGCACCCCCGATGTCCATGGGGCCGCCGTCGTCGGCCTTGAGCCTGGTGATCTCGGTGACCGCGTCGCCGGTGACCAGACGGGTGTTCCAGTCGACCGTGCTGGTCGTAGAGGACAACACCACCTTAGGCATGTCCCGCCAGCGGCCGGCGTACTCGATCGCCGCCGGTGTGGCACCCGGCTGCTTGTCGGCGGTCGGCCAGTGGGAGCTCATCGTCTCCCACAGCTTGCGCCCGTACAGCGCCAGGCCCGTCGCGTCCACCCGGTCGGACCACCACTGGAACAGCTCGTCGCTCGGCACACTCCAGCCGAGGTCGTCGCCGGGCGCGGCGATGTAGCCGTCCAGGCTCATGTTCATGGCAAAGGTCAGTTTCCGCATGGCGTCAGCCTCCCGTGAGTCAGTATTCGGCGTACAGACCAGCACGGCGCGGAAGAAGCATTGGTCAGGCCACACTGCCGCAGTCACTGGCAGTCCGGCACCGCCCAGCTGCTGCCTCGGCTCATCGCCCGCCGTACCCGCGGCCCGCTGTTCCTCACCGACCGCAAGGCCCAGGCCGGGACGCCGACATTGGATGTGCCCGGAGACCAGACGGGTTCGGCAGCCGGGTGTTCCCCTCGAAGATCTCCTCGGTCCGGCGGTAGGAGAATCTCTTTCTTCGTCCGTCCGGCGGCGACTTGCCGTGCGACGTAGGCGCGAGTGCGGGCGTCGCCGGACATACGGACCAGGGCGATGCGGTAGAG